>CALFRH010000069.1 GCA_937919225.1 uncultured Parvularcula sp. | reverse complement strand
CGAGCGCGGCTTTGGCGAGGGCACCACTTAGCGGGTGTGTTCGGCGGTCCTGGGGGATATGTGCCTTAACACCAAAGGCGGCGCCAATCCGAAAGAGCGCGCCGATATTCTGCGGATCTGTCACCTGGTCCAGCACCAGGACCGGCCCGGCCGACGCATCAATCATCTCCAACGTATAATCTGGTAACGGATTAACCCTTATAGCGAGACCCTGATGCACCGCGCCCTTGGGGAGGGCTTGGTCGAGAACCTCCGGTTTGACGGGCTCAATCGGGATGGGGTGGCCCTTCTCAACCAGCCAATCAAGAGCATTTTTCGTCGCCAATAATTGGTGCTGGTGCCGAATGGGATTGGCAAGGGCGGCCGCCACGGCATGGCGCCCGTAAAGCCATAGCGGCGCCTTGGGGTCCGCTTTTTTGGAGGGGTGAGGTTTTCGCATCGCTGGGTATTAGCGAGGTTTGGGACCAATGGGGAAGGGGGCCTGCGCCCCGTCCTTTGGCGATGACGCAGGGTCTGGTAGGAGACAGGCCTCGTCAAAGGAGCGCCCGATGGCCAAAGATCTCCCCTTTTCTTGCGATTGCGGCACCGTTCGTGGTCGGCTCATTGGGATGAGCCCTAAGGTGGGCAATCATCTTGAGTGCTATTGCTATGATTGTCAGGCCTTCGCCCATTTTACAGGCCAGGCGGACAAAGTCCTCGATGAGCAGGGAGGGACGCAAATTGTTCAGACCACGGCTGGGCGATTGGCGGTTGACCAGGGGGTGGATAAGTTAGCGGTGGTCCAGTTGGGCGAGGGGCAGCTGATGCGCTGGTACGCTAGCTGCTGCGGCACCCCCGTTGTGAACACGATGGGAAAGTCCTGGGTGAACTTCAATGGCGTTCTTGTTTCACCCTTGCAGGATGCGGCGGATGGCACCCCTAAAGGCGATGTGCTTGGCCCGACAAGGGGGCGCGGCTTTACGAAATCGGCAAAGGGGGGCGAAGCGGCGGTCGGCAAAATGACCGGACTGCCGCGGATGATGCGAAAGGTGCTCGGCGGTATTCTTAAGGGGCTGGTCACCGGTGAGGCGAAACGCTCTCCTCTATTTGATCCTGACACAAAACAGCCGGTGGCCGCGCCCAAAGTGCTGAGTACAGATGAACGTGCCAAGCTTCAGGAAAAAGTGTTGGCTCTCTGACCCATGGGGCGTCATCCCGGTTTCTGCCCTCGGCAGAAGACCGGGATCCATATAGTGGAGATTTCAGTGTGGTGCTGAAACTCTATCATCCGAGCTTATGGTTCCCGGTCTTGCCCTGAAGGGCAAACCGGGATGACCAAGATGTGGCTCGTGAATAGGCTCATCAAGTTGGAGCTAAATCCCCGCCATCGCTTGATCGAGGTCGGCGATGATGTCCTCAGCATCTTCGATGCCCACTGACAGGCGCACCACGTCCGGCGCTGCGCCGGCGGCGGCTTTATGCTCGTCGCTTAATTGGCTGTGGGTGGTTGAGGAGGGGTGAATGATCAGCGACCGCGTGTCGCCAATGTTCGCCAAGTGGCTGAACAGCTTCACGTTGGAAACAACGCTTACGCCTGCCTCGTGCCCTCCTTTAAGGCCAAAGGTGAAGACAGCACCCGCCCCTTTGGGCAAGTATTTTTGCGCAAGGGCATTGTGTGGATCCGACGGAAGACCCGCATAGCGCACCCACGCCACCTTATCGTGACCCTGCAGCCATTCGGCCACCGCCATCGCATTGGCGCAGTGCTTGTCCATCCGCAAAGGGAGGGTTTCGCAACCGGTCATCAGCATAAATGCATTAAACGGTGACAGGGCGGGCCCAAGATCGCGCAGGGAAAAGGCCCGTGCCGCAATCATAAAGGCAATGTCCACGGCCGCGCCATCAGGGCCAAGGGGCAGGGCGCCAAACGCGTCGGCGAACACCATGTCGTTATAGTAGCTTTGCGGGCTTGTCATGGTGGGGAATTTGTCCCCTGCACCCTTCCAGTCGAACTTACCGCCGTCAACGATAATACCGCCGATGGAATTGCCATGCCCGCCGATAAATTTGGTGAGGGACTCCACAATAATGTGCGCCCCATGCTCAAGTGGCCGGCAGAGATAGGGCGTCGCCATTGTATTATCGACAATATACGGAACATTGTGTTTATTCGCGATGGCGGCAATCGCGGCGATGTCTGTGACGAGACCCCCGGGGTTCGCCAAGCTTTCGGTGAAGATGGCGCGGGTCTTGTCATCGACCGCCGCGTCAAAGCTGGCCGGATCGTCAATATCGGCAAACCGCACGTCCCAGCCGAACTTCTTAAAGGCATGGGATAGCTGGTTGATGGAGCCGCCATAGAGCTGCTTTGCCGCAACGAGATTGGTGCCCGGCTCCATCAGCACGTGGAAGACAAGCATTTGTGCCGCGTGGCCCGAGCCCACCCCGACAGCGGCGGTGCCGCCCTCTAGATCCGCAATGCGCGCTTCAAGCGCGGAAACGGTGGGGTTCCCGATACGGGTATAAATGTCCCCGAACTCTTGCAGAGCGAACAAGTTCGAAGCGTGCTCAGCGCTTTTGAACACAAAAGACGTTGTCTGATGAATGGGTTGGGCGCGGGAACCGGTGGAAGGGTCCGGCGCGGCGCCAGCGTGAAGGGCGCGCGTGGAAAAGCCTGACATGGGATCTTGTCCTCTCATTGATGGGTAATCCGATCTTAGCGACCATGATGAGAAGACGATAGAAATTTTCGCTGTTCATCCCATCAGTAATGCTGAGGAGATGAACAGATCGGGTGAAACGGTAAGTTGGCTCTTACCCCGTCACCTTCGCTTTATACTCCCGCCGACGGGCGTGCAGGATGGGCTCCGTGTAGCCGCTTGGCTGGACCGCACCCTTAATGACCAGGTCGAGCGCCGCTTGGAAGGCAACACTGTCCCCCGTGTTCGGCGTCATCGGCGTGTAGGTGGGGTCAGACGCATTCTGGCCATCTACCACGGCCGCCATTTTTTCCATCACGGCACGGACTTGCGCCTCGGTGCAGATACCATGATGCAGCCAGTTCGCCATATGTTGGCTTGAGATCCGTAAGGTGGCGCGGTCCTCCATAAGGCCCACATCGCTAATGTCGGGTACCTTGGAGCAGCCAACGCCATGTTCCACCCAGCGGACCACATAGCCCAGAATGCCCTGGGCATTGTTTTCAAGCTCCGCTTGCACTTCTTCATCGGACCAGTTGGGGCGATCCGCCAACGGAATGGTGAGGATATCCTCAAGGGCCGCGGGTGTGCGGTCGGCCAGCTCTTTCTGACGGGCGATCACGTCGACCTTATGGTAGTGGGTGGCGTGGAGTGTGGCCGCCGTAGGCGATGGGGCCCAGGCGGTGTTGGCGCCCGCTTGGGGGTGGCCAATTTTTTGCTCCAGCATCGCGGCCATAAGATCCGGCATCGCCCACATGCCCTTGCCGATTTGCGCCTTCCCGGCGAGGCCAGCATCAAGACCGACGTCGACATTATTGTCCTCATAGGCGCCGATCCAGGTGGCACCCTTCATCTCGGCTTTTCGGATGACGGGCCCAGCCTCAAAGCTGGTGTGGATTTCATCGCCAGTTCGGTCGAGGAAGCCGGTGTTGATGAAGATGATCCGCGACTTGGCCGCCTCGAGACAGGCTTTGAGGTTCACCGTTGTACGGCGCTCCTCATCCATCACGCCGACTTTCAGGGTGTGCCGGGGTAGGCCCAGCACGTCTTCGACGCGGGCGAAGATCTCGTCCGTAAACGCCACCTCAGAAGGCCCATGCATTTTCGGCTTCACGATGTAGACCGACCCCGTCTTACTATTCCGCATTCCATCCTTTTTCTGAAGGTCATGGATCGCAATGAGGGAGGTGATCATGCCGTCCAGAAGGCCCTCAGGTGCCTCTGACCCATCGGGCAGGAGGATGGCGTTATTGGTCATCAAGTGACCCACATTTCGGACCAGCATCAAGCTCCGACCCGGCAGGGTATAGGTGCCGCCATCCGCCGTTGCGTACGTCCGGTCAGCGTTCAGGGTACGACGGACAGTCTTGCCGCCCTTATCGAAGCTTTCTTCAAGGCTGGCTTTCATAAGGCCGAGCCAATTGCGGTAGACCACCACCTTATCGTCGGCATCCACGGCGGCGACGGAATCCTCCGCATCCATAATGGTGGTCACAGCCGATTCCATGATGATATCGGCGACCCCGGCGGCGTCTTCGGCGCCAATCTGGTGGGTACGATCGATAGCGATCTCAAAGTGCAAGCTATTATGCTTGAGTAGGACGGCGCTTGGTGTCGCGGCATCCCCTTGATAACCGGCAAGAGCCTCGGGCGCGGCAAGGCCAACGGTGCCGCCGTCTTTGAGGGTTGCGGCGAAGGCGCCATCCGCGATTGCATAGCTGGTCACATCTGCGTGCGACCCACTGGCGAGTGGTGCCGCCTCATCAAGGAAGGCGCGACCAAAGGCGATGACCTTTTCCCCGCGGGCTGGGTTATAGCCGCCCGCCCGGGTGGCGCCGCCCTCCTCAGAAATCGCGTCCGTGCCATAGAGGGCGTCATAAAGGCTGCCCCAGCGCGCATTCGCGGCGTTTATCGCGTAACGCGCATTCATCACTGGCACGACGAGTTGGGGCCCCGGCACATGGGCGATCTCTGGATCGACGTTCTGGGTATCAATTTTGAAATCGCCAGCGCGGGGGGCGAGGTACCCAATCTCTTCTAGAAAGGCCTTATACTCAGCTTTCTCGATCGCTTTTCCCTTACGCTCCTTATGCCAATCATTCAGCTGTTCCTGTAGGGTCTCGCGGAATGCAAGCAGCTCTCGGTTTTTGGGGGCAAGGTCGGTCAAATACGCTTCAAAGCCGGTCCAAAAGGCCGCCGGCTCGACCCCGGTGCCGGGCAGGGCTTCGGTGGTCAAAAAGTCGTAAAGAACGCGCGCAACCTTAAGCCCGCCCACTTCTTGATAGTCTGTCATGGAAGGATCCTTCGTCATCCTGTCATGGTTGATGTGGCTATTAGCGGGTTTTTGGCAAAAGTGTAGCCGACGATGACGGAATGGGCGGGTGGCAAAGTGTCTTTGTATCAAGGCACTTGTGTAATTATCGAAATGCGATAAAAATAGAGAGCTATTCTATTGATAGATCACGCTGAGCGACAGTGCTCGAATCAGCGGCTCATTAGTGAGAGGTCCCGTTATGAGCACTCGGCAACTTTCCTTCATGGCGTTGGTCATCATCGCAGCGGCGGCGCTTTTCTCCGTTTTCCTGCAGGTCAAGGACAAAGCGGCACAGCGGCCAATGAAGGTGGCCTATGGCGTGTTCATGCACGAGACGTGCACCTTTTGTCCCTCGCCACCGACCGGTATTGAGCAGTTCGAATACCAATTTTCGCCGCTGTCGGGCTTGCCGCTAAAAGTCATCCCGAAAGATGATTTTGAGTTTCTTGGCGTCTTCTTTCACCG
>CALFRH010000068.1 GCA_937919225.1 uncultured Parvularcula sp. | reverse complement strand
GGCCAGCTCTTCGCGATCATAGGATCGCGCCAGGTAGCGCAGCGGGATCCAGTCCAGGTCGCCATGGTCGCCGTTGATCCGTCCGGCCAGACGGTCCAGAGACTTGCGGAGTTCCTGATACTCCTCAACCTTGCTCCGCGACGGCGGTGCGATCTGGGTGACAGAGACGGTGCCATGGGTTTCCGGATAATCGTCGAACAGGCGCCCGACGGCCTCAAATCGTTCTGGCAAGCCTTTGGAATAATCCATCCGATCAACACCGATCACCAGCGAGCGACCGCCGAGAAACCGTCCAATCCGCTCTGCTGCCGCATCGGCGCGTTCGGTCCGCGCCGCCTGTTCAAAACTCGTCGCATCGATACCGATCGGATAGGCTTCGATTTTCACTTTGGTGTTGAAGACTTCGAGCCGGCCATCATCGAGTTTCTTGGCCTTGCAGTCCTCAATCAGATAGCGGGCAAAGTTGGATCGGTCGTGTTCAGACTGAAAGCCGAGCACCGAATAATTACACATGGCGCGGGCGATCCACAAATGCTCTGGCAGCGCGCGGAACATTTCCGGCGGTGGAAACGGAATATGCAGGAAGAAACCGATCGGCCCGTCCCAGCCAGCGCGACGCAAGGAGTCGCCCATGAGCAGGAAATGATAGTCATGCACCCAGACCGAGTCGCCTTCGCGCAATCGGTCTGCGACCAGGCCGGCGATGCGCTGATTGACGGCAACATAGGATTGGAAGGCCTCGGCATCGAATGAGGCGAGATCGATCCGATAGTGAAAGACCGGCCAGAGCACGGAATTGGCATAGTGTAGATAATAGAGATCATGCTCATCCTGTGACAGATCGGTGAGCACGAACTCGACGCCATCATCTTTCAGCGTGCGAAGGCTGCGCGTGGGTTGATCGACAATGTCGCCAGACCAGCCAAACCAGACGCCACCCGTGGATTTCAGGGATTCCCAAACCGCAACGGCCAGCCCCCCTGCCCTTGCGCCCGGATCTGCTGCTGTCCGGTTGGAGATCGCTATCAGCCGTCCCATCTTTCAAGTCATAAGCATTTCAGGGACTTAGAACAGCAGAAAATCAATCGCCATGCGATACCGTTCGGGCGGCCGAGACAATGGCTGTACAGTAGAGTGCTGGGGCAGGTCTTGAGGCCCGGGATGGGAGGAGGAAAGATCAACAACCGAACTGTGGGTTGGAAGGTCCCGGGCCTCAAGCTGACGGCGACGGATCGGGAGAGGACTGACCCGCCGCGATAAGGGGTCCGCTTCTTGCGGATGACTGGCTTGTTTTAAACGAGAGGCCCCAACCCCAAGTTGTTAATTGCGTTGGACCCACCTTTGCCTGTTTGAGCCACAGAGATCATTATCGTCTTGTATCAAATGATTATCCGAGCGGTTCATTCCGGTTAGGGAATGAATGACCCAGATATGGCGGTGGGAGAAATAGAGCTATTTTTTTGCGTGCTGACGCCTTCGCGATGGACCTGGCTCAGGGCTGGGTCTTTTTTCGCGTGCTGACGCCGTCGGCGAAACGCGAGGAAGCGGGTTCCCGATCCTCGCTTCGCTCGTCCGATGAATCAGGTTCAAGACTGTATTTGCGAGACATCGCAGCCTTGAGCCGTTCACAGGTCCAATCGATCCAGTGGATCGATTGCTGGCTGACCGTGAACCATCGCGTAGTCGAAGCCGAAGCGGGTAACCTGCTTCGTTTCGCGTCGCCGAAGGCATCAGCGCGAAACAAAAACATTTCAGCGCCAAACATAAAAACCAAACTTTCCCTTCGCGCCAGACTCAGCAAACCCCTCACCCCACACTAAGCTTTATCGTGCGAGGTTCCAGAAAACCAAAAGCCATTTTTACCGCCACATCGCAATCACCACCGCACATCCAGCCCAAATGGCTTCGTTTCGTAAGCGATTGATGAACTCCCGCACCAGGCGAAAATCTCACCTAATCGCCGAAAACAGAGGCAGTTTCTGATGAACCGACCAGCCTGGGAACGACCAGACTAATCGCCTCGCGCGCACGCGCGAGGAAACGCCCCTCCTTTGGCTTCGAGCCTGACTGATTGATGCGCCGTCACACGCCATATGTTCACTACTTGTTCTTTTGCGATAGGTCTGCTATTAAACAGATGAGGTCATCGGGAGCCGGCCTTCAAACATCGTAACCGAAGTCCAAGAAAGGCTCCGCAAATGACATCGAAAAAGCAAATCCGCGCGAACCGCAGGAATGCCAAAAAATCAACTGGACCGAAGACCAAAGCCGGCAAAGAAAGATCGGCGCGCAATGCGATCAAGCATGGCCTGTTCACGGACATCTTGTTGCTTCCGCATGAAGATGGCGCAGCCCTCGCCATGCTGAAAAACAACCTTCACGCTGACTTTCGTCCGGTCACCCATATGCAGGCCATTGTGATTGACCGACTTGCCATGTTGATATGGCGCGAGCGGCGGCTCGCCCAAGCGGAAGCTTCAGAAACAGTCGCCTTGCAGCGCGCCGCCCCCTTCCGTCAGTCCGTTTCGCAACTGCATGCCGAGAGCGTCATGCGCACCACAGTTCATGCCAATGCTGGTACGTTAGACCTTGCACGGATGTTGCTGATTGGACGATACCAGACCATGCTCACCAATCAGATCGAGCGAACGCTGAAGCAATATTTTGACCTCGTCGAACGCGAAGACATGTTTGCACCGAGCAAGCCGATATCGCCTGCGGCGAATGATTCTGCAGCTACGTTAGAACTCAGTGTTTCGATTGAAGATGGCGTGGAATTGCTTGATGCGGTTGCGTCCAAGCTTGAAACAATGGCACCGCTGCGTTTGGACTAACCCTGCGCTAAGCACTCCTTAGACGCACACCAGGCGACTTGATGGGGTCACCGATGAATTCGATACCGGCGACTTCTAAAGTGCGCGTGACGCGCTCAAGGGTGCCACCACGCGACGGAGGAACGCCCGGAGCACGTTCGAAACGTTGGATTGTTCGGAGCGGGACGCCCGAGATCTTCCCCAGCTCATTGGCAGAAATATCCAACAGCGCGCGCGCCGCCCTAATTTGCATAGAGCTAATCATCTAGACTTGACTTATGTCGCATTTTACGACACTGCTTCCTGCATGACCCTTCACAATCCTGCATGTTCTACTTCGCAAGAATGGGCAAGTCAGCTTGATAATATCTTTGCTCGATGCGAGGGCGCGTATTCTGACTTGACGCTTTCCGGTTATCGAAAGGACTTGCAAATATTTGCAGCTTGGTGCGAAAAAAATGACGGCGACTTCTTGCCGGCGGACCCACATTCGGTGGCGGAATTCTTCAACGAACAGTTACTCTTTTTTAGCTACGCCACCATTCGTCGTCGGGCGAGCGCCATTCGTTTCGCGCACGTACTGTCGGACCTCCCCTCTCCTATAAAACATTCAGAGGTGTTTCTAGCGACGCGCCGAGCGGCGCGCTTAAAGGGTCGCCGCCCGAAGCAGTCTCTAGGACTCACGCAAGAACTACTGAGCAAAATACTAGCTTCCTGCCCTGATACGCTTTCTGGCAAAAGGGATGCTGCGCTGCTTAGTGTGGGATACGATACTTTGTGTCGAAGTTCAGAACTGACTTGGATGCGCATCGAAGATATCAACATGGAGCAGTCTCGACTTCACATTCCGCGCGCGAAAAGCGAGCCGTTTGGGGATGGGCGGTTCAGGGAAATCAACCACTCAACGCGACGGCTATTACAAGATTGGCTTTCCGCTAGCCGGATTACTGAAGGCCCAGTTTTTAGAGGATTGCACACCGGATCGATTTCTAACTCGCGATTAGATACTTCGTCGATCAGACGCATAGTTAAAACTGCCGCACTTCGTGCTGGTTTAAAAGACGAAGCTCTAAGATTAAGCGGTCATTCGATGCGCGTGGGCGGGGCTCAGGATCTTTTCAGGGCGGGCGAGCAATATCTTACGATTATGATTGCGGGCGGATGGAAAAGCATTGAAGTGGTGCGCCGATATGTAGAAAACGCGCCATGAAAAAGTGACATCGGACGCAATCCAATGCAGCACTGGATTCGCGTGTTGAGTTGCAAAACAGCTAAAAACTAAACATACGTCCGGTTCGACAACACTTTGCAGAATTTGATTCTTCATCCGTTCAATATCCAAACCCAAAGTTGTACAACCGGCATGGCGCTCAAGCCGGAAGCGAGCGAACCGGTGAATGCAGTGTAAGACCCATTGCGCACTGCATGTGCCTCAACTTTCGAGCTAGATTTCGTCACATCACTTTGGGACTAAATCGCGGTACCTTCACCAATCCACGAACGACGAAGTTGATCCTTTAATTTCGGCTCAAATTCTCAACTGCCGAAAGAAACTCCGACATGTCGGGTGCGAGGAGTTCAGCGCGTTCAATAGCAACTCTGGCTCCGGGGAGCGTGAAGTGTGTGTAATCAAATTGCATTGGGGCGCCGGACGATGTTAGCCCTGGACATCCGCCAACCTCAGAACACAAAACCTGCATGAGAGAAACGTAGTAAGCCCCCATTACCTCGGCGCTTGTTTCAATTTCCGAATCTATCTTCGTTCGACCTTCATCCAGCGCGTTGGTCAGTGCGGTTGACTGGTTCCTTCGCATCCTTGAAGCCACGGCAATCGGAACGCGAGATGCGAATTCAGGGGTGGGTCCCAAAACCAGCACATGATCTACGAACGGATTCACGGCCTCTAAAGTGTCTTCGAGCAATGGTCCATCGCCAGTCCGCCATCTCGCGGCGAAAACTATGGCGTCTATTTCACCTGCGGGGACGACGTCCTCTAAAATGTACATCATCAATCGACGGCACTTCATTCAGCCTTCATCGTCCTCAAGAAGTGG
>CALFRH010000067.1 GCA_937919225.1 uncultured Parvularcula sp. | reverse complement strand
TTCATGGCATAGCGGTACTGCAGCAAGTCGTCAAAGCCGCCGTTCGAACGACATGCCGTGAAGTTCAATTTGGGCTCGTAGCGGCCGTTAGCTACTATGCGGAGCGCCTGCGGTGGTTGACTTTCCAGCAGAAGAAAATTGTTATGTTGTAACAAAAATACCAAATCTGAATTTCACTTCCTTATGCAAAGGACCACCACATGAAAATTGCATACGTCTTCGCCACCGACATGGCTGCCACATACAAATTGGCAACTATGATATTGCCTCAGATTGAGCAGGGAACTCACGGGGTGGACGTTGTCGGCATGTTTTTCTTCGATGATAACCTGTACCCTTTGCGCAAAGGCGATCCAATCGGAGAGCGCCTTGCACGTATCGCAGCTGAGAAAAACATACTACTCATGATGTGTGACCAATGCGCGATTAAACGCAATTTGGCCGTGGGCGAACTTCATCAATGTGGAACCGGTGAGGTAACACCGAAAGACGTGGTTGAAGGTGTTCACGTTGGTTGCTTCCCGCAACTCTACTCAGCTTTGGCACCAGCCAATCCGGATCAAGTTATCACGCTCTGAATTGTAGCCTTCTGACGTCCCTAGCCTCTTCTGTGACGCCCTCAGCGCGGGAGATGGCACGGTTAATGGAACGCTTGCTTTCGCCGGTTAGATCCGCCGTATCTTGAGCGAAACCTTTTTGGTGCTGAGGCTTGGTGGGACAAGTCGGCCCACCTAAGCTCCGCATATCCAACAGCTCCGTACGCTTGGCCAAGTGTTCGGCCTATTGTGTCAAGGTAAGCTCAGATCGGATTAGGTTTTCATCTATCTCCCATAGCTGGCCGTGAATAGCTGCTCTGCGGACAAACCTGCCGTTGGCGACATGGCGGGGAATGTCGGTTTTGGTTTTGAATATCCGATCCTTAATTGAGAGCCAACGTGCTACCGCATAACTGTGGAGGTGGCAAAATGCCTTGAGTACGTTTTCTCGCCCAGGGTTTTGGGTCTCTTGCGGCGTACAGTGCGGTGTTAGGCGAGATACATCGAGCGCGCCGGATTCAACTTTGGACCTGCGCCCGGTCATGCGGTCCGCTCTGAAAGCTGGTCACATTTGAGAAGCGCAATCGCGTTGCCCATGTTTCACGACCCGCCTGGTGCAGCAAATCGGCACGTCACAACCGACGGCAAATGCGATTGGGTGGCGTGATCGTTGGGTTCCACGGCGTCTGCTGGCTGCGTCCTTGAAATAACATTGGGCGCCTCTTTCAAATCTCATCCTCCCGTGGAAAACCTGTAATCGGTGTCGAAAGCAGGCCCGATCACGCCACTGTTGGAGAATAAGCCGCACGAGCTTAATCTGAGTGTTGAGTTTTCGTTGATTCTTTTTCGCACAGAGGCACGGGACCGCTCGCATGACCCGGCGATGGACATTTCACCCCTCAGAAAACCGCTTGAAATCCGATGACGAAGTAGCGTGCCTCACGGGGAAGGCGGCGGACGTCCTGCGGCTTCTTTTGGCAAACGAAGGTAACGTCGTGTCGCGTGACGAAATCCTGAAGGGCGTGTGGAAGGGGTTGCACGTCAGCCCGCACCTCGTCCGAGAGTATGTCTTCGACTTACGCCAGGCATTGGGCGATGACGCAGCCAATCCAAGCTATATTGAGACCGCACGAGGCAAGGGGTTTCGGCTGATCGGCGGCGTGGAATCTGCCCGGACAAACGGTGCGAACCCACTCGGCATGCAGTGTGTGCGCATTGCCGTGCTGCGGCCAGACTGCTTTGACGGGGGTCCGCGCTGGCAACGTTTCGCAGACGGAATGGTCGATGAACTGCTGACCGATCTGTCCCGTTTCGGAGACTTGGCGGTCATCGCCAGAGCTTCCTCCTTTGGGATCGACAAGTCGAAACCCTTTGCCGAGATTGGCGAAGCATTGAACTGCGAGTACGTCTTAGAGAGCAGTATCTCGGTTTGGGGCGACACGCTGAGGGCGCGGTTTCAAGTGATTGACGTCCGATCCAGCGATGTTGCTTGGGCAGATTGCGTTGAGAAGGGCGTTAAGAACCTCCCGCAGGTTTCGGGCCAAATCGCACTCACGGTGGCCAACCAGCTTGGAGGCGTTGCTGGTGCAATTCTTCGCGCAGAACGACGCTATGCCGTACGTAGGCCGTCTTCGGAACTAAGCGCGTGGGAAAATTATGTCATCGCCTGCACCCTTGAAGAACGCTACGACGACGAAAGCATAAACGCTGGTCTGAGGCACATCGATCAAGCTATCGAGCAAGATCCAGAATTTGCTCGTAGTTTTCTTCTCCAAGGTTTTTTCTGTGAAAAGCACGAAGCTTTGTCCAACGGCCGAGACAAAGACTTTTGGCTCGAACGGGCGCAAGCTGCAGCAGAACAGGCACTTGCACTCGACCGACGAGATCCTCTGATCCTCGCCTTCGTCGCCCGCTCTTACGCAAGCTCAGGAAGAACTGAGGAGGCTCGCGTGGCAACATTCCGAACCGCCGATCTCGCACCGAACGAACCGCATGCGGCTTGGTGTGCGGCGTCTGCCATGACGTTGGTTGTTGGGGACTACGAGGCCGCCGCTTCCCTTATTCAGTCGGCTCGGGAGCTTTGCCCAGAACCACAAGAACATGCGGGTTTTGTCGAAGGGCGGAACCAGTTGTTTTCTGGGAATTTCAAGGATGCCGAAGAGATGTCGTTCGCTGGTCCAGAATTTGAGTCGACCTTTGTCATCCGCTGTCTTGCGCAGCGCCTTCAAGGCAAGAAGAGCGATGCCCAGTCGACTTACCGCAAACTGATTTCGCGCCATCCCGGCTTTCGCTTCGAGTACTACCCAAAGGCAATGGGGGTCATCGCCGAGAATACACTGGCAACGTACAATGAGGCTGTAGCAAGGCTCGGACTGTGATTTGAACATACCGCGGACCGGCTATGAGCGGAATGCAACTAAGACTTGCCTCTCAGAGCTTGCAGTTAAGTCTCCTTTCCTCGGGACTGAAAACCCGCAGCAATCCAGCTTTAAAAACATCGTCCGACCTCGGTACCAATACTGCAGATTCAACCGAAGCAGCTCTTCGATAAGGGAGATTGTGACTGCGCCGCCGGAAATCCTGCGCGGATTGCAGAGATCATCTCGGGTAATCCAACTCTAAATGCATCTATCCGATCAGACTATTTCGCTCTAATGCATGGTGGGCCGGCACCAAAGACTTTCATGCTCAGGCAGAAATAGATGTGAGCAAATCGCTTGTTCTAGAACGGCTTGGCTCCAAACCAATCGTTTTCACATAGTCTTCGAAAAGCCAACCACACTTGCGAATTGATAACTGAGATAGCCAATTCAGGTTTGAAAAATCCATGCCCGCCCACAAACCGTTCTAAACCTTTAGCGAACCCAACCTTTTCAATCGTTTCGCAAGCAATCAAAATTTGTAACCTATTCGAACATCAAGAGCTACCGCAGTTGTGTCACCGAAGTTCGCCGCGGCGCCGAAGGCTCCCTGGGCCGTGGACGGTCGTATCCATAAATGAGATGCCGCAATGCTGATGCGATAGGTGTCTGTGTCGTATTGTGCGCCTAGTCCCGCTAGATAATATCCGTCCGATGGTCCGAGCGGAGAGGCCAATGTGACCCGTTCGTCCTCATAAGCCAATACGCCGAAAACAGACCAGTTTTCATTCAACTGATGCGCTGCTCCCAGGGTGTATGTCAGAACATCTTTAGGAAAATCGGCCAGCGGCGTGTTCAAGGTGCCAGAAAAGACTGCCGGATTGATTGAGAAGTCCGTCCAATCTACCCAGCGGACTTGCCCAAAAACCAGGGTCGTCGGCGAAACCCCCGTCTGGAAATCAAGGTTCACTGATTGGGGAAGCCGGAAAGGGGCAATATTTGTGGCCGAACCACCACCAAGAAATGCGGGCAGGGTTTCCGTTAAGCGGCCATCGTAAGAGACGGCGGAGTTGTAGTTTAGCGCGACGCGAAGCGCTAATTCGGGGATCTCAAAGGCGCCTCCAACGACATAGCCAAAGGACGTTTCTGACCTGAGGCTTACGCCGTAGCCATTGATCGGACCGAATGCTGCCCCGCCGAGCCTTGCGTCTGCTTTGATCGTTTGGGCACGAACGACGCCATGCACGCTCCAGTTTTCGGTGATCTTGTAGCGCAGCACGCCCGTGTAAGCGATTGTGTCAACGTCAGCCGTCGTGCCTCCGAGTATCGAAGCACCTACCGCGTATCGGGTGTCGAGACCGAACGGCTGATCGACGGCAAGCGCAAATGCCAACTTTTCAGTCACGTCGAATTTGACTTTGAAAAAGCCAAGCGTGATA
>CALFRH010000066.1 GCA_937919225.1 uncultured Parvularcula sp. | reverse complement strand
ACACTAGCTCGTTAGATGCCGCTCAAGGCCAATTCTTCGAACTCTTAAGGCATGAGATGGCGACCAATCCGGCCCTTGCAGAACTCTCCGACGAAGTTGCCGCGCTCGAGAGCGTATCACTATCCGAACTTGACTAAGCTCCAACGCCATTTGCCCTGACGCTATCAGGCTCTGAGGACACCGAATCCGTCACCAATCGGATACCGCCGTCCCCCACATTGTAGACCGTCTCAGCTCGCCGGATCAGGGCAGGCCGGTGGGCGACGACAATTCGAGTGATATCCATACCAGCGATCAAATCAGCAATCTCTTCCTCCGTATGAGGATCGAGATTCGCTGTGCCTTCATCCAAAAACAGAACTTTAGGGTTGCGGTATAATGCTCGGGCGATCAGTAGCCGCTGTCTTTGTCCACCCGATAACGCGGCACCCATGTCGCCAATAAGTGACAGGTATTTCATCGGCATCCTTTCGATATCACTATCTATCCGGGCAAGAGCGGCGACTTCTCGAACCCGCTCCATATCCAAATTTGGATCAAAAAAAGCGATATTGTCCGCGATCGTTCCAGACAGCAGATGATCATCTTGTGACACGACCCCGATGTTTTCGCGCCATGAGCGCCAGAGCTCCGGGGTTGCAGCACAGTCGTCCAGAATCAATTCGCCCGCTGTCGGTGGGTACAAACCCAACATAAGCTTTACCAGGGTCGACTTACCTCCACCCGATCTTCCTGTCAGCGCTATAAACTCGCCCGCCGTAATCGACATGGAAACACCATCAAAGACGAGCGGATCTGACATGCCATACCGAAACGACAAGTCTACCAATTCGACATTTCCCTCAACCTCCACCGGTAAGAGGCTATCAGAACTATCCGACTCTGCTTGAATAATATCGCCAACCCGGTCCAGGTGGAGCGTCAGGTATCTGAATCTGATCAGCTCATTCACCAAAGCAATGAATCGTGTCGATAGGATCTGCCTATAGCTCAGGAATGCGTACAACATCCCAATCGAAAAACCGCTCCCATCCACGATCATGTTCGCGGCAAAGTATACGACAACGATCGTGGACAACCCCGTGAAAAACGTCTGAACAGACGTCATGCCGATTTGGTATTTCACAAAAGAGAAACCCGCATTGATAGAATCGGCCAGCAAGTTCCTCCAGGCCGCTTCACGTTCTGTTTCCCTCCCCATCAGTTTGATCGTGGTGTTGGCTCGCACTGTCTCAATCAGGTGGCTTTGCTCTTTAGCGCTTGCGAGGATTTGCTCTTCTTCACGTGCTCTCTGTGCCGGATAAAGAGCCACCGTCGTGACCGCGCTGATGATGAGCGCTCCCAATACAACCGAAGCCAATAGAGGCGAGTATGCGAATAGGATCCCCGCCACGAGAATCGCCATCGCGCCATCAATCACCGTGGCCGCCAATCCGGTCGTCAGAGCATCTCTGATTGGCCGGATCGATTGCACTCGTGATAGAATATCGCCGACATGCCGTTTCTCAAAATATTCTAAGGGAAGTCGCATGAGGTGTCGGACTAGATTCCCGGTCATTTGAAATCCGAACAGAAATCCCGTGGCTCGTAAGGTCCAAGACCTAATCGCAGCGATCAGCACTTGGATAAATAGTAAGCCCCCAAAGCCGACAGCCAAAACCGTCATAAGGTCATGATCCCCGGTCTGGATTGCGCTATCGATAGAGAGCTGAAGATAAAAAGGTGCAGCAAACACAGCCAGTTGAAGAAGAACCGACAACAAAAGAACCTGCGCTAGCGCTTGCCAGAACCCGTCCATTTTGGCCCACAGACTCCGCAGCTTCGTTGGGCTGCGCGCTTCTACTTTCTTGAAGTCTTTTGCAGGCGTCAGCTCTAAGGCGACGCCTGTGAAGTGATTTGATATCTCATCAAACGATAACTGGCGCGCCCCTCTCGCCGGATCGTGGATGACGACGCTGCTTTTGCTTACACTTTTTAGGACGACGAAATGATTGAGATTCCAGTGTAGGATCGCTGGCGTCTTGAGATCCTTAAGGTGGTCGAGATCCAAACGAACTGCCCGTGTCGAAAAACCCAAACCATCGGCGAGCGCCATTATCGATCGAAGCGACGCTCCGGACGCGGAGACCTGAAACCGTTGTCTTAGTCCATTGAGATCTACGTCGTGGCCATGATAACGCGCAACCATAGCCATGCTACAAAGACCACACTCTGCAATCTCTGCTGAACGTAAAACTGGAAGTCGCTTCTTCCGTGCTAAATTGAGCTCACCCACAGAAGCCCCCTATCCTCGAGCAAAGACGAGACTCGGCATTGGCGGCCGGTACAGCTCAGCGATCGTGATTTTCCCCGGTCCATGACAGTATTTCTGATGCGACCTGCAAAACACCGTCTGTCGTGGTCACATTGTGTCCATCCTCAGGAAGCACAACGAGGCGCGCTTGGCCGCCATTTTCAACAATCGCCTCATACATGAGGGTGGATTGGTGGTAAGGCGTCGCCGCGTTCGCATCTTTGTATCCATGGATCAGCAGTACCGGCTCTTTAATTTGATCTGCAAATAAGAAAGGACTTAGCGCAAGATATAGATCTTGATTGTCCCACAAAGTCCGTTTTTCGTTCTGAAATCCAAATGGCGTCAAAGTCCTGTTATACGCCCCTGACAGCCCAATACCGGATTTGAACAGATCAGTATGGGCTAACAGATTCATTGCCATGAACGCACCGTAGCTTTTACCTGCGATGACGATGTCTTCCCCGTCTGAAATCTCACGGCGTTTCAGCTCTTCGATCACTGCCTCGGCATTCATTTGGATCTCTTCAACGAAGCGGTCATTTCCGGTTTCGTCATCGCCCAGAACTGGCATAGCGACATCTGTGAGAACCGCGTATCCATTCAGCACCGGCAATAGCTCTGTCCGATTGAGTTTATTCTCAAATCTGCCGAGTCTCACGGAACTGAGACCTGCTTTGGATTTTGACGTATATTCCTTCGGATAAGCCCACAAAATCACCGGGACATTCTCACCAGGCACATAACCTTCCGGCAAATACAGCTTGGCCGTTAAGTCTACACCGTCACTCCGAGTGTAGTTTAGGATCTCGGGGCCTTGAAAAGACGAAATAGATTTCGGCGCTTTGGTCCTGGTTAAGAACATCATCTCCTTACTGCCCTGGCGCTTCACAACGTTTCGCGGTGTCTTTGGGTCTTCGTACTGGGTTATCAGACAATCAGGACTGTATTCGCAGAACCCTCGAACCGTTTCATACGCGTCGTCAGGGCTAACCCAAAACGGCGAGAATTCGAGACTATCGATCGAGAGCGAAAAGAGAGTTGGCCTCTTCCCTTTGTCACTAGCAGTGAAGCCTCGGAAAAAAACACTGCCGCCTTTTTCATAAAGCGCACGAACCCCTGCCGGGCCCACATAACTCATTGGCCCGTCAAGATCATATCCTCCATCGATCGCTGACGGCACGCTTCTCACGTTCCAATTCGAGCCATCAGTCTCCACAAATGAGCCGCGTTTCGGGCGACCGGGAAAGCCTCGCTCCATCATCAATACCGACGAACCGTCCGGTCCCGCATATGAAACACCATACTCGAAATCGAGACAGGCCCGCTTCGTCCGTACAGAATTATGTGCCGCTTTAACGCTCCACAATTCCTGAACGCAGCCTTCTTGGTCAGCGACGTCATGGAACCAAAAGAGTCTCTGCGCGTGGGTCGGATCCCACGCAATCTTTGCAAGGCCAGACTCTGTCTCTTCATGACTTGCGAGCAAGCGCAGATCGCTTCCGTCGGCCAAGTCAAAGAGTCCAATATTATCAGGAAATTCCCAGTACTTTTCGGTGCTCGGTACACTCGGATCCGTAAACTCAGCTAAAATATGGTTCCCATCTGGCGAGGGTCGTATCGAGTTGTAGAGCCTCTGAGGTCCAAGCGTTGTGTAAACATTTGTTTCGGGATCGACCAGCGTCACCACGGATCCGAATAGCTCCTCTGAGCGTCCCACTTTCAATGGGTTTTCCGCTCCTGTTATTGAGCTAATGCCATTTAGGGCCTGGCGGATGTGCGGTCCTCGGGACCTCCGCACGCTTTCGCTCTGAGCGTCATCCTTCAAGGACGACAAAACGAGGATTTGATCCCGGCCGGGCACCCAATGGAGCTGATAAAAAAGCCCATTGAGAGGCGGGGTATTCAACAATCTCGCCGCCCGTTGAGATTTGTCGAAATACCAAAGTTGCGAACCATTTGATGAAGCGATCAAAAACGCCGCGCCCTGACCATTAGGACGCATGATAATGTCGCGTATATCGGCTCCTGCAGGAAGTTCGACACTCGACGACCTCCCGGTTTCCGCATCGACATAGATCAAGCTGGAAAAATACAATCTTGAGTTTCGGGTTAAGGAGTTTCTATCGAAATCAACTCCCCAAGCTCTTACCATATCCCTTTCATATGTCCTCGTGGCATCGGAATCTCGGTTTTTGATCAACAACCAAGATCCATCTGGCGCCGTTATCGGCAGAAAGGTGTTTTTGAAGGCCAGTGCATCCGATACTTCCTGGCTTGGTTTTTGAAATAGATCAGCATCTTGAAAGCTCAGCTCTTGAGCGTGTGCCCCTGTGGCACCAACCAAAGACAAAACTAAAAAAAATAAATGTCGGATGGCTCTGATCCCTCGTCTAATAAAATTAAGGACGCACCGGAACCCATTAGATTCCGATGCGCATATGATCACTCGTTTCGAAAGAGAACGAGCAAATCAGTTATTCTGGGCACTCAACCTCAACCCATTCGCCGTTTGTAAACTCGTAGCAGCTGCCGCAGCTTTCAGCGGTATCACCTTCTTCAGGATCCGCACCAGCGACGAAATTGATTTCGGCATTAGTAAGTTCACGCATAACAAAATTCCCTCTGTTCAGTTAGACTTGCTGCCAATGGCTTTGCGATATCTTGGCAGGTGGCAGCTGAAGAGCTCCACATGGATAGAAGTCCATACCCCAAGGGCAGTTGTCAATTTATCTTTGTTAGATATTTATTAACTTTACCCAGTTCGATTTTTTATTTAATGAAATCCCTTCAGTGCAAATGCAGAATCTCTTTAGAAACCAGTCTATTACGCATGCGACCAAGCGCCTGGGCGGTGAAGTTTTGCTTATTGCGCCCGTGTCCGTGTGGATTGTTACGGTGTTTCTCCTAGTGATTTCGGCATCAGTCATCACTTTCTTGGCCATCTCCACTTTTAGCAGAACAGAAACAGCAAGGGGATGGCTCGTTCCGGACGCTGGCATAGTTCGTGTAACCGCAATGCGCCCTGGCATCGTTTCAGAAATTCTAGTCTCCGATGGCGATCAAGTTGAGGCCAATCAGCCCATAATGATCATACGCACTTTGATCTCAACTGAAGAAGGTGATGTCGGCGAAGCGCTGAACACGGCCCTAGAAACCCAACAAATCGCGGCCTCACAGCAGTATCAATTCACCCAAGAAGACATTGAGAACCAAAAGCTGGAACTCGCGCAACGTCGCAGTAACGCTCAGGCGGAACTGACCGCTATCGAAGCTCAAATACGGTCACAAGTGACGCGAATTGGACAAGGAAAAGAGGCGGCCGAGCGTGCTATCGAGAACTGGCGCGAAGGCCTCGACACTCGGCGAGAGGCTGACGACCGCGCCGATATGGTGCTACAACTCGAACAGCAACTAAGTTCATTGAGGCGCTCACAATCAAGTATTGTTGGTGAAATCTCGGTCATTGATCGACAGATTACAGGCATGGGCAATAAGCTGAAATTGGCCCAGGCTGAGAGAGATTCTGAGCTCGCTTCATTAAGTGAGCGCTCCACGATATCTCAAATGAACAATCAATTCGTGGTCGTAAGTCCAATAGCCGGCACCATAGAAACGTTAGCGGTTCAGACGGGCCAATCTGTTGCCAGCGAACATACGCTAGCAGTCGCATCACCTCACGGCAGTACACTAGTAGCGGAATTGTATGTCCCGAGCCGATCGATCGGATTTTTAGAAATTGGGCAGCCGGTGAAGGTCAAATATGAAGCCTTTTCTTTTCAGACATTTGGAGCTGGTGCAGCGACGGTCGTTGATGTCTCACGGACAATTCTCGACAAAGACGAGATCACATTTCCAGGCGGCCTCATCCAAGAACCCGTCTTTCGCGTTGTCGCAGAACTCGAACGGTCCACCATTAAGGCGTACAAACGAGACATTCCCCTCAAAAACGGAATGCTCCTGACAGCAGATATCGTAACCGACAGGCGCTCTCTCCTGGAATGGCTCTTCGACCCTCTATACGCAGCGACTGAGTAAGTTATCTGCTATCGCTCGAGATCCCGTTGTCTTTGCAGCATACGTTCTAATCCATCTTTGAGGGCTCCCGCGTCAGCATCTCCATCTTGAGCCAATTGCCCAAGATTGCCCCCCTGCCCGGCCTCAAACGCCTCTAATTGTTTCACAATCGCAGCGGCCTTCACCGGCGCAACAACGCGCGCGGCTTCGCCCCGATCACTCCTTTCGGCGCGATACAACTTCGCCAAAACAACAGCCGCTTCTTCTCGGTCTTCAACCTGATCAAGCTTTGCTGCTTTGGCGATTTTTTCCATTTGGCCGCGCCGCGTAATGATCGTCCGAAACGCCATTGACT
>CALFRH010000065.1 GCA_937919225.1 uncultured Parvularcula sp. | reverse complement strand
ATGGCACCGAAAGTCGTGTCAGATCGCTCGGCTTCGCGTCTTAGCTAATCGCGTTCTTTGATTGGGATCTTATTCTGACGAACCATGCCTCGCCATATGTCAGCTTCTGAACGAGCTTCCGACAGCGACACACTGGTCTTCGACCCAAGTCCCATCTCATGTCGGTTTCCGTACAATGAGAAGCGAAGGATCCACTGACCACCATCGTTGCGTTGCCTTAGCCAAAGGCCACCGCCGTCGCAGTGCATGCCTGGTTCCGCGTGTTCGACTTGTTTGGCTTTAAGTCGATGAAGTGCACCCATCTATTTGCCTCTATCCACCTTGATGGCGAAATCGCATAGCGATCGCGTAATATGAATACTTGTATAACACTTTGAATATAAACATTTAGACTGAAGTCAGGCTATTCTTTGTTGAGTGCTCACAAACTGTTCAGTTCCCTCATTCTGGGCAAAGGTCGAATGCTGGGCCAGAACCGCGCCGTGGAGTTTAGCGTTGTTACCAGACGAAAAACGGCATCGATCGCTCAGTATGTAACATGTGTCCGCTTGAGCCGTTGCTTCGCTCTCGATCAACCGTCTGGTTCTGCCTCTATTCTCTTGATATCTTTGTTTCTGTGAACATTGAGAGCTCACAAGGTTGAGCTGGAGAGAGCATTTGTCCAACGCCGAGCCAAGGAAAACAGTATTCGTCAGTTACCGTCGCGCTGACGTTTCGGAGCGAGCCCTTCATGATGTACTATCGGTCACAGGCCCATACGGCTTCGATGCATATCGGGACCTAGAGATAAACGAGAATTGGAGCTCACGCCTTCAACGGGAACTTCAACGCTCACACGCGCTGTTGCTGCTGATGGGACGTGACTGGCTGCGAACCTCCGACGAATATGGGCGACGCTTGTTGGACTCAAGCGACGACCATGTCCGTCGCGAAATCCAATTCGCGCGTGAACTTGGGATAAACATCATTCCAGTCTTGCTGGATGGCGCGAAAATGCCACCTGCTATGGCATTGCCGGAAGATCTGCAATTTCTCGCGACGAGCAAGTTTATTCGCCAGACGGACAATAATGACTGGATGCGAAAGCTCCATGGTGTGCTCGAAGGGTCTCGAGATGGCCCGCTGGACAGTAAGTACCGTGTAAACGCGCAGGACTACGAAATCCTGAGATTTGAACTGGAAAACTTCAAGTGCTTTGAAACGTTTTCGGTTGAGCTCGATAAAGCTTCGGTGCTGACAGGCAATTGGTCGTGCATCGCAGGAATAAACGGAGCCGGAAAGACAACAGTCCTTCAAGCTCTCGCACTTCTGTTAATGGGACCTCGTAAAGTCCGGGAAATTGGGGGAAAAAGATTGGATGCCTTCCGAAGGCGAGATAGGTCCGGTGACGCAAAAATTGCGCTGCTACGAGCTGAGATCCGGGCCTTCAATCGCATTTTCCCAATCGAAATGACAATCGGACCTAATGGCGCTGATTCTTTCGGAGCGGAGTTCTGGTCCCTAAACGAAGATGCGCTTTTCGTCGGCTACGGCGCAGGTCGAAATGTCTCTGCCGCCTCATTGCATGGTCGAGATTCTGAGCTGTCTAGTAGTGTTGAGCGTTTCATTAGTCTGTTCGACCCAATGGCACGACTTTACAGCGCCGAGGGCGTATTTTCGGGTCGTTCTTCTAAAAACGAGAAGTCGCTCGCGTTGCGAGTGTTTTTACAGTTGGTGCAGCATATTTTCCCCGAAGAAATCATGCCTAGGACTGACGGAGACTTTGGAAATATAGAGTTTCAATCGGGTTCAGCACTCCACGATGTTTGGGATTTGCCTGATGGCTATCGGTCTTCTGTCGCTTGGTTGGCTGATTTGGCTGTTCGCATCTCGGAACAGAACCAGTCAGAGCGACCAGAATCGATCAGTGACATTGGTGGTATTGTGCTCATTGACGAGATAGAACTCCATCTGCACGCTAGTCTTCAAAGAAGTATAGTGTCGCGACTGAGAGAGGCATTGCCCGGTCTGCAATGGATCGTCACAACACACTCACCTTTGGTCCTTTCCAGCTTTGACAGAAACGAGTTGTTGGCTTTGGATGACGATTTTTCGTCAGGGTTAAAGAAGATTGATCGGCATATCTTGGGGCTAACGGCTGATCAAGTCTATCAGTATCTCTTTGATACCCCGGCGAGTAGCGAAGCCGCCGAAAAGCACCTTGCCTCTTTCTCCGACGATCAAATTGGACCAGACGAGTTGGACGCTATCTTAAATGATGAAACGGAGAACTATGGGGTAGACCGTTTCAGGAAGATACAAGACAGACTTAGGAAACTGCGCAATTGAGAAGCATTGAGCCGTTTCCGTACTACCCTCCAACGTTGGATGTTGATGAGTCAGGAGGTAAGGCCACCGCCAAGAACTTGCAGCGGTACCTGTCAGGGCACGCACGCAAAATGACGTTTCCGACGAGTTGGAACAAAGAAGATGTGCGAGGTTTTCTTTACGCAAGCCAGTGGAGGGTGTGTGCGTACTGCTCGAGAGATTTACCTGGCAATGATAGAGGTGATGTTGAGCATTTCAGACCCAAAGCGAAAGTCGTCGAAGCGCCCGATCATGGCGGTTATTGGTGGCTGGCATATCGCGTCGCCAATTACGTTTTGAGTTGTGGTGTGTGCAACAGCACGAGGAAGGGCAATAGGTTTCCAGTAAAGCCAGCCAGCAGTCGCGCAACGTACGACGGGGATCCTGATTGCGTGGCGGAAGAAGCAACCCTGCTTCATCCTAAGTACGATGACTTTGACCGTCTGTTTGCGGTGGATCTGAATAGTCGTAGGGCTGAGGTCCTACCAGCACCTGGGATTTCCGGCCGAACTCTTGAAAGAGTAAACCATCACATTGAGTTTTATCGGATTAACACCGATCAGCATCTAATCCGCGAACGGACAGATGTACTGGACGCAGCTTCAGAAGCGTTGGAAGCTGAGGATTTTGACCGAGCAAGCAGCTTGGCGGTTCGCTTCAATCGGCAGAGCTTGGTCGCAAGACAGCTATTGAAGAACGTTGCTCCGGATCACCTACCAGATGAGGACTACGAGCTGGGTTGGCTTTTGGGCCGCATCATACGTGAGTTCGATATTCTGACTTCAGTTCTTGTGGACTACCCCGATGACAGATCGGAACTCGAATTGGAGGAAACCATATGGGCGCTATCAACGCTCCTTGCCACAAAAGACAAGGCAAAGGTCAATTCAGTTTGCTCCAAGCTTGGCATTTTAGGGGATGTTCAGGATAGAGCGGGCAAGCTGCGGAGTATTCCTGTTGCGTAGAAACCATGTGAATTGGAATGCAGCAACAGTGCGACTTTCAATACCCTTCTGTCCACCCTTTGGCCTGAGACAGTCTGATCCTGCCTGAAACGTCAGGATTTGGACAAACCCTCGAAGGCGCCATGTTTATTGGGCTTCCTTGCTTCTTTGAGTGCTTGGGAAATATCAGGATTGTTGAGTTCCCCGCCGCCCCCGGGCACCACTTCATCCCAAGAATGTTGCGGCGTCTTTTCGAGAAACGATGATCGGTTGATTGCTGTTCGATCTGCAGCCCAGCCGCGCGGGGTACACTGCGCGAGGAATATAGATCGTGAAACCTGCAACGCACGGGTCCATCGGCAGCGTCCCTACAGCAAAAGCGTTC
>CALFRH010000064.1 GCA_937919225.1 uncultured Parvularcula sp. | reverse complement strand
TCATCTGGAACCGTCTGATCCGCAGTGACGGTGTTTCGATCCAGGTGTCGTCTGGTGGGACCGACGATTTGGGCAGAGCGGGACTCGGCGGAGATCTCGATACGCATTTCAAAGAGCGCTTCGGCGCCGCAATCATCCTCACAATCATCGACGGCGCTATTGAGGCTCTCGCCGAAGCCGCTTCAGATAGAACTGATAATAGCATTCAGCTCGGAGATGGTGGCAGCGGTCTTGATCGCGCAATCGAAGAAACGGTCCGTCAGAACGTAAATATTCGCCCTACAATACACGTAGACCAAGGCGAGCGCATAAATGTCTTCCTGGCAAGAGACCTCGATTTCAGCACCGTTGAATAGGGCTTCTCAAATGGCCGATGATGAAAGCGCCACTGCTCCATCAGGGGTATTTACCGCCCGATATCTGAAGCCGATCTTGCGGCATCTCGACAGCGCATCGATCTCTGAGCTCTGCGTTAACAAACCAGGGGAAGTCTGGATCGAGCGGGCCGGCGCTCCATTCATGGAGCGCATCGAAGAACCCGAGATCACAACAGACCATATGACACGCCTCGCGCACCTTCTCGCGTCAAATACCAATCAGGCCGTCAATCCGGAAACACCTTTACTCTCAACCCTCTTGCCAACAGGCGAACGGGTTCAGGTTGTCATGCCCCCAGCAGCAACGCATGGCATTGCATTCTCCATCCGCAGGCAGGTTGTAAAAGACCTCAATCTTGAAGACTACGAACAAGCTGGCGCATTCAATTCCGTTGGGGTAAGCCGTGACGCGATTGAGCGCGAGAAGGACTCTGATCTTACAGACCTAATCGCTTCCAATGATATCAAAGGTTTCCTCGATCTCGCCGTTAAAAAGCACAAAAACATCATCGTTTCTGGCGGGACCAGCACCGGGAAAACGACTTTCCTGAATGCCCTCCTCAAGAGTGTCGGCAAAGACGAGCGCATCGTCACAATTGAAGACACTCAGGAAGTCATGCCGAAACAAGAAAACTGGGTCTCTCTTATCGCGTCTAAGGGCGGTC
>CALFRH010000063.1 GCA_937919225.1 uncultured Parvularcula sp. | reverse complement strand
CGGGCCCGCGTGAGCTTCTTATAGGCCGTGGGCGGTTCCCAAAATGGGCTCGCGCGTGGGGCGGTGTAGGAAACCTCATCGTCCAGCATCATAATTATACCCTTCCGCTGGACGACCCCCGCGCGAGGTTCCCCTTCTTTCATTCCAGACGAAAGGGCTGGCCAATGACCCATGCCCCGATGAACGATCAAATGCACCGCGGGGTCCGGCACCAGCCCTTATGCCTCATGTCGAAGTGTGGGCTGCTTTAAACTTTCGGAGATGGGCACCGTACCGGCCTTCGCCGGCAACAAGGGCTTACAAGTCACGGTAAAGCGGGCGGAGAAACCTCATCTGAGCCCTCCGTCCACCGCTCATTCTGGCTAAGGCCGGACTCTGATTTTTCGCCGACCTCTTTCAACACCGATAAGTAAAGGTCTATGCTGTTTGGGATTTACTCATCTTCCGTTGGCTCACGTTCATGGCCATCGAGCGCCTCTGTCTGGCGCTTATTCTCGGCCTTCGCCGCTTCTTTTTGTGCCTTACTCAACCCAAAAAGCGCGCGGTTATCGGCCGCGCGCTTTTCTTTATCGCTTCGTTTTTTGGCCTTCCGGGCCCGGCGTAGATTGATGATCTCCGCCATGAGGGGCCCTAAAGACTGCCGCTGTCAGCATCGCCCTCAGCAGGTGCCTCAGCGGTGTCGGTCTCTTCTACCGCAGGCGGCGCTGGCTCTGGGAACGGCAGAGGATTGTCGGACAGGGTTTGAAGATAGGCGAGAATGTCGGCGCGTCTGTTCTCTTTGCGGACCATTTGCGCCATCTGGGTGCCGGGCATGAAGGCCGAGCTATTTTCCAAATAAGCGTCCATGGCCTCATAGGTCCACTGGCCCCCAAAACTCAAAAGCGCTTGGGAATAACCAAAGCCGGAGACGGCGCCTTTATCCCGGCCCATCACGCCATAAAGGTTAGGGCCAATGCCGTTCGCACCGCCCTGGTCGAAAGTGTGACAGGCTGAGCATAACCCAGCTGCTTTTTGGCCGCGGTCGGCAGATGCGCTGGCGAGAAGCGTGCCGAGGTCAATCTTTGGCTTTTCTTCCGGTGGAGCGGCACCCTCCAGCCGAATTTCGGCGGGGATATAAGCCAGGTGGAACGGGTTCTCTTCGTCAAACTCATGATGGCCGTGATGACCGCCAAAGACTTTGCCGAGGGTTGTAATCGTAATGGGAAGGCCAAACGCCAGCAAAACAGTGACGAGGGCGGCGGCGGCGACTTTATTCCCAAAGAGGGGATCATTCATGGCATTGGCTCAAAGGTTGCGATGACGGCGTGGAGGCGTCTACGGACTTCGCTGCCGTTTAGCGATGGTCAAGGGCCGCCGCAACGGCCCATTTGCGCGCAACAGTAAAGGATTAAGGGTTAATGACAGTGAAATACAACGCCTATCAGGGGGAGCCAGGGGCCTTTTCCGATGCGGCCTGTCAGCAATTTGCCCCGGATTTGGTGCCCTTACCGTGCGCAACCTTTGATAGAGTGTTCCAGGCGGTGAGCTCGGGCGAGGCTGAGGCCGCTATGGTCCCGGTTGAAAATGCGATTGCCGGGCGGGTGGACGATGTTTACCGCCTCCTGCCGGATATGCCGATGAGCATTGTGGCGGAGCATTTCCTGCCCATCGAGATGCAGCTGATGACCTTGCCCGGTGCGGACCCTGAAAAATTGCGGGTGGTGCGCAGCCACCCTATGGCGTTGGGGCAGTGTCGGACGATGATTAACCGCCGTGGCCTCCTCGCGGAAACGGCGGGCGATACGGCTGGCTTTGCAAAAGCCCTTTCGCAATCGAAAGAAATGGACGCCGCCGCGATTGCCCCGGCTGTTGCCGCGGAGCGCTACGGTCTTGAGATTATTGAGCGCGATGTTCAGGACATCGACCGGAATTTCACGCGCTTTTTCACCCTTATGCTTGAGGACAAGGTGGCTTGGCCGGACCTTCTTGCCGGGCCAGTGATCACCAGCATTGTCTACAGGGTGCGCAATATTCCGGCGGCCTTGTTTAAGTCCCTCGGCGGCTTTGCCACCAATTCGGTGAACATGATCAAGCTTGAAAGCTATCAAGAGGATGCCACCTTCCGGGCGACCCGGTTCCAGGCAGAGTTCGAAGGCCATCCGGATGAGCCGCCGGTGCGTCGGGCGCTTGAGGAGCTTGGCTATTTCTCCTCCGATATGCGGTTGTTAGGTGTTTTTCCCGCCGCGGCTTATCGGGCGAGCCAGAGTTTGAGTAATTGATGGGCGATGGCGAGGGGTGGTGGCGCCATAAGGCTCTCGTGTTTGCCCTCTAACACCAGGTGGGCTTCGTCTCGGGAAAGCCACTTTGCATCGACAATTTCGTCGGGGTCGAGGGTGAGGTCGGTGCTTCCCACCTCGGCGATGAACCCCACCATAAGGGAGGAGGGGAAGGGCCAGGGCTGGCTGAAAACATACTCAAGGCTGGTGACGTTAAGGCCCGCTTCCTCCTTCAGCTCCCTGACGGCGCACTCCTCTAAGGTTTCGCACGCCTCAACATAGCCAGCGAAGGCGGAGTAAAACCCCGCGGGAAAATGCGGGCCCCGGCCAAGGCAAACGGACTCCCCATAGGTCGGCAAGACAATGGCCACCGGGTCCGTGCGGGGGAAATGCTCGGTGCCCGTCTTGGGGTTCACCCGCTTAAAGCCAGCCTCTTGAAGGTCTGTTTCGTCTCCGTAACGGGCGCAGAACCGGTTTCGGCGATGCCAATCAAGAAGCCAAGAGGCCTGCCCCGCCATCGCCAGCTCGTCACCTGGCAGGTAGGGGCCGACATTGCGCAAGGGCATATGGGTACCAAGGTCTGAGAAGGTGCCGTCTTCACTATCATCGCTGACGTTCGCCGCCCAATGGGGCCGACCGTCCAAAAGACCCAGCAGGATCATCTCCGGACGTCGCGATAGAACGGAAACGGCATCAAGGGTCAGCCATTGAAGGCGCGAGCTTTTGTCTCCCCGTTCAATCAGCGGCATGCCCTTATGGAAGGGGAGCAGCAGCGCCCTGGGGTCAGCGGCCTGGGCCGAAATCCAGTCAGGGTTTTTGCGTTCGACACCACAGCGGTCGAGCGGGTTACCCAGAAAAGCATTGGGGTTGAGATTCATCATGCGAGGAGTGTTACGAGAGTTGCTGAAGGGTGCAAATGGGGGATGGGGTTTGTCGTCCCGTGCGTAGTGTGGGGTGAGCGTAGTCGACCTCAGTCTATCCTATCACGTTTCCCACGGTGCGGAGCATCCGTGGGATCCACTCCCGCGCGCCATTTGACTGAGGACCCCACGGACCCGTTGGGCCATCGGGAGCGGCTGGTTCTTGCTAGAGCATCGCGCCGAAAAGTGTATTCGGTTTTCGGCAAAAAGCGATGCGAAAACAAAAGACTATAGCGACAACGTGAGTACAAACGAACGTCTGTCGCTATAGACGAATGGCCAAACAAAAACCGCCGCCCCAGAGGGCGACGGCTTATTCGTTACCGATTTAGGATCGATTAGTAGTCGAACTGAACTTCAACCCCGATGATCCGGCCTTTGTTGAGAGGCGAGAAGGTACCGAAAGGTGTCTGGGTGTCATTGCCAAAGGAAATCTCGTTAGCAAGATTTTTGCCGTACACAGAAACCGTCCAGCCGTCTGCGGGTGGGTTCCATGCGATACTCGCATCGAAGATATCAGCCTCGGGCAGTGTACCAAGGTTATTGTCAGAGTATGCCACCTGTGCTCGGTGGTTGAAGTTGGCTCGTGCCGTGAAGTCACCAACATTGCCGCACTCAAGATCATAGATAAAGCCGATGCCGTAGGTGCGTGGCGCGAGGCGCGGAATGTCGAGGCGCAGATCATTGTCGCTCACAATGCCGTCACCACTAATGTCGAAGCGGACTTCGTCATAATCACCCGTGTTCAGACCAAGTTGACCGGTGATCACGAAATTGTCTGTCACGGAGGCCAGGAACTCTGCCTCAAGGCCTTCGATTGTTGCGTCAGCGGTGTTCGCGATTTCTTGCACAACTTGGGCTGTGTTATCGGACCGGTTCACTTCCCGTTGCAGATCATCCAATTTCATTTGGTAGACAGCAGCGTTCAAGCGAAGGCGATTATCAAACAGCTCAGTTTTGATCCCCGCTTCAATGCTTGTGACTTCCTCCTCATCAAAGGGAACAATGTCGGCAGGCGTTGTGTTGCGGAAGTTAAAGCCGCCCGAGCGAATGCTTTCCGCATAGGTCAAATAAGCCTGGAAATTATCCGTAGGCTCATATTGAAGGCCGACTTTTGGCGTAAACGCACTGAAGCCTGCCTCTAAACCGTTCACATCAAAGCTGCTGCACGTTTCGCGAGTACAGTCTTCGTCTACCAAGATGCGCTCAATGTTCGCTTCTTTACTTTCATCGCTGTAGCGACCACCGAGAATAAGCGTGAGTTGGTCAGTAACGGCTATATCCGCCTGGGCGAAGATGCCAAAGGTCTCAACATCTTGCTCGCCACCACCGATGAACGGCAGTTCTTCCGTGCCTAAGCTTAAATCGTTTGGATCAATGGGGCGGCGTTGTGAAGGGATGGTGCGATCCTCAATATAAAGCAGTTCCTGATCCATATAGAAGATACCAGCAGTGACCTCGAAGCGATCGCCAAAAGTACCTGAGTAACGAAGCTCGTTGGAGAACTGCTCATGTTCCGTCCGCGAAAAGGATGAAAAAATGGTGATGGGAAGTGAGTCGATATCCCCCTCGACCACCGCTTCGAATTCACGGTAGCCGGTGATGTTGGTGATTGTGCCGTCACCGAACGGAACGTCCCAATTGATCTCATTGGTGACTTGGGTCCATTCGGACTCAAAACTACCGAAGTCGTTAATTGAGACCTCGAACTCATCGCCATTTACCGCGCGGTTTTGGCCAGGGTTGCCGAAACCATCAATCTCACCGTGCTCATACTTGGTGACAATTTCCAAAACGTCATTGGGTGTGTACCGAAGAGCGGGCCGAATGACGAACGTTTCCCGGGCGCCAACGTTCTTTTGGCGAAGGGCGGAGGCGCCAAAGCCTGCAAGACTAGGCGCGGTATTCTCGAAATACCCCTCATCATCCTCATAAAGAACGCCGAGTTTTAACGATAGGACATCTTCAATCACCGGCCCTGAAAGCACGGCGGAGGTCCGGACGAGAAGGCCTGTCTCGGCGGCTGCCTTGGCTTTGAATGTCAGCTCATCCGTTGGGTTAGATGTCCGTAGGACCACAGCGCCCGCGGTGGCGTTCCGCCCAAAGAGGGTTCCTTGCGGTCCGCGCAGGACTTCGACAGCTTCCAAGTCAAAGGTGTCAAAGATAACGCCAGTGTTAATGGCGAGGGGAACTCCGTCATAGACAAGCGCCACAGCGGGGTCGATCGATGGGATCGAGCTGTTCACAGCCACACCGCGAATAGAGAAGTTGGCGGTGCCCGGAATGGTACCGATGTCTTCGAGCTGCACGTTAGGCACGGAATAGCTGAGGCTCGTAATATCGCGAACGAACAGCGCGTCGAGGGCTTCGGCGCCATAAGCGGTGACCGCGACTGGGGCGGATTGCAACTCTTCGCCGCCGGCCTTCTTGGTGCCGGTGACGAAAATTTGATCTCGGACGACGTCGGTTGCCCGCTGGCTATCTTGCGCCAAAGCACCGGTTGCCGCGACCGCCGCAACGGATGCGCCGAGTAGGGCCGATTTCAAGAAGCGTCGAGCTTCTCCTGACGAATGGTTGGGCATTGTTTCCTCCAATGGTTTTGTTGTTTTGGTGTTGTTGTTTCGTGACAATTTTACGACGAGACTATCTCTTCGATAGAATATAGGCGGGGCAAGTGCGCAATCTTAGGTTGCTTTTGTGGGGGGCGTGGACTGACTGAAACAGTCTTCCCATAATCGCGAGGGCGACATAATCCTTATTTTGTACGACAATCCTGCTGATGTGATCCTCCATGCCGAGCGCCAGATTATGGTGCTAGTAGCAACTTGTAAATCAATGGTGTTGCGACCTTCCATACCTACTGTGAGGTAATATGGCGGCTGTGGCTTTTGGGTCGCATTATTTCGGACCTTGCCTTTCCGTCGAGCCATCGCGATATAGGTCGCGGAAGGCCGCGCGGACGGACGCCTCGCCAATCCGGTCAGGTCCGGAAGGAAGCAGCCGTAACGAGTTCCCGGACGGGTCGCGTTGGCTTTCCACTCCTCAACAGGTTTTGTGGACTAAGACCCAAGCGCTCCGCGAGGTGCCGCGTTCGGGCGCGTGTGTCTGGGAATAGGCCTATCGGAGAGGCATATCTTGCCTTCGAGTTATTCGAAGTAGAGATTCGGGGGGAATCATGTGCTTTTTAAAGCTTGACAATATGACCGCTATATATTGGTCGTCTATTTTCTTTATTATTGAGTATAGTCTTGGAGCAAGATTTGGTCAGTCCAGTTTTCTGTTGTCGTTGCTCGTAAGGTAAACAGATTGTATAAAATGCTGCCCCATTTGGGCCATAGTTTCGCCGCTCCCTATCGTCTTCGGTAGGACGTTTGGTCGAATTGGCGGCAGCTAAGGGCGCAATGGCGTCCGGTGGGCGGTGTACCGCTTTGAGCTTATAAAGGAGGCCCCTTATGCGTTCCTTGATTTCCTTAACAATGGCCGCCCTGCTGGCGGTGTTCACGCCGGCGTCGGCGGATGACGAGGATGATCGTCTTGATAAGTCTTTAGAAGGCCGGGGCGGGCCGGTGGTGAGTTCAAAATTTGCTGGGCGAGCCGCCTATACGGATTATGATCGTCGCCAGGACGATCGCTATGATGAGCGGTATAGAGATTATGGGTATAAGCAGACCTCCTATCGCGATGACCGGTATCGCGACCGGCGGGGCTATAGCGAGCTGCGCTGCCACTCCCGCGGGGGTCGGTATAAAGTCTGCGATGTGGGCCGGGATGTGCTGGATATCGCTTTTTTAAGGCGTCTTGATGACTGCCGTTGCCGCAAGGGGCGCGATTGGGGGTACACCCGCGATGGCGTCTGGGTCGACAATGGCTGCAATGCTGTCTTCAAGATTGTGGTTGGGGATACTTACCGCCGCTATGATGACGATCGCCGCTATCGTGATGATCGGTATAAGGATCGGCGCTACGACTCGCGGGACCGCTATGGTCAGGAGAGGCGCTATGGTCGCTACGATAGCTATGAAAAGCGTGACACGATCGCCTGTAGCTCTTTTGACCGCCGTTATGCGGTTTGCCGATTGCCCCATGGGGCACGGGAGGTGCGGATCACCAAACGCTGGTCCGATGCGGGGTGCCGCAAGGGTAAGGATTGGGGTGTCCGCCGGGACGGGATTTGGGTGGACAATGGGTGCCGCGCGTCCTTCAGCTTTGTGCTGCGCTCTCAATATGCCTATGAGGACAGGCGGCGGCGCTATTAAAGCCTGGTCCCTTGGGGAAAAGCATGATGGGCGTGCCCCTTTGACGGGCGCGCCCTTGGGCTTACAAGGAGGGCATGTCCTCGAGTGAACATTCCCCTGAAACGAAGCCTTCGGACTCTGGCCCTGAATACCAGGTCCTGGCGCGGAAATATCGGCCCCAAAGTTTCGATGATCTCCTTGGCCATGAGGCGATGGTGCGCACCTTGCGCAACGCCTTCGAGGCGGATCGCATCGCCCATGCCTTTATCCTAACCGGTGTGCGCGGGGTGGGGAAAACCACCACGGCGCGGATCATGGCGCGGGCCCTTAATTATGAGACCGATGAGGTCGACAAGCCGACGGTGGATATGCCAGGGGAGGGGCGTCACTGCCGTGCCATCGCTGAAAGCCGTCATCCGGACGTGATTGAAATGGATGCCGCCTCCCGCACCGGGGTGGGAGACATTCGTGAGCTTATCGAAGGGGTTCGCTATGCGCCCACCCAAGGGCGCTACAAAGTCTACATCATTGACGAAGTTCACATGCTGTCGAACTCAGCGTTCAACGCGCTCTTAAAGACCCTTGAGGAACCACCGCCCCATGTGAAGTTCATCTTCGCCACCACGGAAATTCGGAAGGTGCCCGTCACCGTGCTGTCTCGGTGCCAGCGGTTCGACCTACGCCGGTTCGAGGCGGCGCAGCTTGCGCCCTATCTGGGGGAGATCGCCAAGAAGGAAGATGCGAGCGTTGAAGAAGACGCTCTTCTCATGATCGCGCGGGCGGCTGAGGGGTCGGTGCGGGATTCCCTCTCCTTGCTTGACCAAGCGATTATTCAGCGCGGCGGTGAGGCGGTGGATGCCGCCTCGGTGCGCGATATGCTGGGCCTGGTGGATCGGACCTTTAGCTGGGACCTGCTGGATGCGGCGATGAAGGGGGATCCTAAGACCGCCCTCGATCTGTTCGGTGAGCAGTATAATGCCGGCGCCGATCCGGGGCAGGTGATGCGCGACCTTCTCGACATCACGCACCTCCTGACACGGACGAAGGCGGCGGGCCCCGAGGCGGCAAGCCATGGGGCCGCGGGGGAGGCGGATGCGGCCCGGGCAAAGGCGATGGCGGCGGCCGTGCCCCTGCCCGCTTTAACGCGGGTTTGGTCGCTTCTCATGAAGGCGTTGGAGGAGGTGATGGCCGCCCCCGACCCTGCGGCAGCTGCGGAAATAGGGCTTATACGAATTGCCTATACGGCGGGCCTGCCCACCCCTGAGGAGGCGGTGAAGGCCTTGAAAGATGGCGGCGGTGCGGGGCCGCAAGGCGGCGCGCCGGGACCTGGCGGGGGCGGCGGCGTCCAGGCGAGCGGTGTCTCTCATGCCCCTATTGGCGGCATGGACCCAAACGTTCCGCCGCCGGGGCCGACAATGGCGTTGGTGGAGGGGCGGGGCAGTGCGGCGCCCTCAATGGTGCCTGCTCCCGTTCCCGCTAAGGCACCCCCGGCAGCCGGGCGGGTGATCACCTGCCTTCAGGATATTGCTGAGATGGCAGGAGAGCGGCGAGATGCTATTCTTCGTACCCGTATTGAAACCTGCATCCGTCCTGTGACGGTGGAGGAGGGGCGGCTTGACATTGCCCTGACAAAGGATGCCCCGTCGGAATTGCCGGGCGCCTTGACCAAATCCCTCAAGGCTTGGACTGGCATTCATTGGGTCGTGTCCGTGGTTCCCGATCCTGGCGGTATTCCTACCCTGCGGGAGACCCGGGATAAGGCCATTCAGTCGGATCCGATGATCAAGGCGCTGTTCGAAACCTTCCCCAATGCGAAGATCAATTCCATTCGTCCGCTAAAGGACAAAAAAGATGATTGACGTTGAGTATATAAAATTCATGGCGCGTTACACGTGCTGGCAGAATGACAGCCTTGTGACGGCGGCAAGTGCGCTATCGGATGATGACCGCCGAATGGATCGCGGTGCCTTTTTTGGGTCGATCTTTGAAACCTTTAACCATATTCTGTGGGCCGATGAAGCGTGGCTAAGCCGCTTGGCGGATCATCCCGTTCCCAAAGCGCCGGGCATACCGGGTAGTCGGGTCTATAAAGACGGCTGGGACGATTTCGTGGCGGCGCGCGCCAATATGGATGCCTTTATCTTGGATTGGTCGGGCAGGGTGACGCCTGCGGACCTTGTGGGTGAGTATCGCTGGTTCTCCCCGTCGGCGGGCCGGGAGGTTGAGAAAGATAAAGCGCGTTTGTTTGTCCATATGTTTAATCACGGTACTCATCATCGGGGTCAGATTCATGCCATGTTGACCGCCGCGGGCGCGAAACCCGATGACACTGATATTCCCTTTATGCCCGCTCGCTTTGAGGAGATGTAAGCGATGAAGAATTTTGGCGATATGATGAAACAGGCCGCCAGCCTGCAAAAGAAAATGGAAGAGATGCAGGAGACCATCGCCGGGATGGAGGCGGAGGGTCAGGCGGGCGCGGGCCTTGTGAAGGTGATCCTCAACGGGAAGGGCTACGCCTCATCAGTGTCCATCGATCCGTCTTTGATGAAAGAGGATGAGCGCGAGGTGGTGGAGGATCTCATCACCGCGGCCATCAATGATGCCAAGTCAAAGTTAGAGACCCAGTCCCAGGATCAGTTGAAAGAACTCACCCAAGGCATGCCTCTGCCGCCTGGGATGAAGCTGCCGTTTTAAAGGCATATCAACGGGATGGTCACCGCACCCTAGAGAAACCGCCTGTAGCTTATTGTTTCGCCATAGACGCTGTCTAACTGCACACTCGCCTAGACCCCAAAAGTGTACGATGTATACTTGCGCTCAACAATGATGCTGACCCAGCGGAAGGAAGCGACAATGCGGGATCTGACAAAATTCTATATTGGGGGCGAGTGGGTTGCCCCGAAGGGTACGGGACGTCTCAGTGTGATTAACCCAGCGACCGAGCAACAGGTCGCGGAAATCGCGTTGGGGACCGAAGGCGATGTGGACGACGCGGTGGCGGCGGCGCGAAAGGCGTTTGACAGCTTTTCCCAGACGTCCCCGGCTGATCGAGTGGCCCTCCTCCAACGGATCATGGCGGCCTATCAAACGCGGATGATTGATCTTGGCGCGGCGGTGACCGAGGAAATGGGCGCGCCCAGCAGTTTCGCCCTGCAGGCGCAGGTGGGCTCAGGCCTTATGCATGTTCAGACCACGGCGACCATCCTTGGTGACTATCCGTTTACCGATGAGCGAGACGGATTTGAGTTGGTGAAAGAGCCGATTGGGGTGGTGGGCATGATCACCCCCTGGAACTGGCCGCTGAACCAAATCCTGTGCAAGGTGGCGCCCGCCTTAGCGGCGGGCTGTACCATCGTCCTCAAACCCTCCGAGGTGGCGCCCATCTCTGCTCATATTTTGGCAGAAGTCTTGGAGGCCGCCGAGGTGCCGCCGGGTGTCTTTAACATGGTACACGGAACAGGGGTTGATGTGGGCGCTGCTATTTCGGTGCATCCCCAGATTGATATGGTGTCGTTCACCGGCTCCACCCGCGCAGGGGTCGAGGTGGCCAAGGCGGCTGCGGCGACGGTGAAGCGTGTGGCCCAAGAACTTGGCGGGAAATCCGCAAACATCGTGATGGATGACGCAGATTTGGCAGGCGCGGTGAGCCACGGTGTTTTCACCTGCATGATGAATTCGGGCCAGTCTTGCAACGCACCGACCCGCCTTTTGGTACCCCAGGATAAGATGGACGAGGCGATTGCCATTGCCCAGGGGGTGGTGGCGGGTATCACCCCCGGTGATCCGACCCAGGATGGCACCGTGATTGGCCCGGTGGTGAGTGAGGGGCAATGGACCAAAATCCAAGGCCTTATCCAACAGGGGGTTGATGAGGGCGCGCGACTTGTGGCCGGGGGACCCGGTAAGCCTGAGGGCCTTGAGACCGGCTACTACGTCAAGCCCACGATCTTTGCTGACGTGACAAATGAGATGACCATCGCGCGGGAAGAGATCTTTGGCCCGGTACTATGCATCCTTCCCTATAAGGATGAGGATGATGCTGTGGCGATTGCCAATGATACCCCTTACGGCCTGTCGGGATATGTCTCGGCCGGTGACCTTGACCGGGCCAAGGCGGTCGCGAGGCGTTTGCGCACGGGGAATGTGCATCTGAACGGGGCAGCGGCGAATTTCAACGCGCCATTCGGCGGCTATAAACAGTCGGGCAATGGCCGCGAATGGGGTGAGCACGGTTTTGAAGAGTTCTTAGAGACAAAAGCCTTGATCGGCACGGCTGGGTGACCAACATATTAGAGTGGCCACCCGGTAGCGGAGTGGCCTCTCCATATTGAAAGGTCTCCACCATGCGCCCTTATCGCGTTGTCGACGTTTTCGCTGCCACGCCCTTGCGCGGAAACCCCCTGGCGGTCATTTTTGATGCTGAGGGGCTGAGCGATGAGGAGATGCAGTCCATTGCAGCGTGGACGAACCTTTCAGAAACAACCTTTTGCCTACCGCCCACGAAAGAGGGAGCAGATTATCGTGTTCGGATCTTCACACCCCGGGATGAGCTCCCCTTTGCGGGGCATCCAACTCTCGGGACTGCCCACGCGTTAATGGAGGCGGGCCTTATCACGCCAGGGGATGGGGCGGTGACGCAAGAATGTGCGGTTGGCCTTGTCCGGGTAGAAGTGGGGGAAGAGGCGGGTGCGCGCACCCGCGCCTTTGATCTTCCCACGCCCACCATTCGGGATTTATCCGACGATGAAACCAAGCGCCTTATTGGCATTCTTGGCCAGCCGGTGGCGAAGGGGACGGTGCCAGCCCTCGTCGATGTTGGTGCCCGGTGGGTTGTCGCAGAGCTTGAAAGTGCGGAGGTTGTTATTGATCTTTGTCCAGATTACATTGCCTCGGCGGTTTTTGAGAATGATCTTAAGGTCAGTGGTGTGACCATTTTTGGCCCCCATACCACTGGGGATACCGGCATCGAAGTGCGGTCTTTCGCTCCCTCGTCTGGCATTGAAGAAGATCCGGTGTGCGGCAGCGGGAATGGCTCGGTGGCCGCCTACCGTCTTCACGCTGGTCGCATGGCCGCCGGGCATGACTATAGGGCAGCCCAGGGTCGCTGCGTTGGCCGCGCGGGACAAATCTATGTGAAAACAACTGAAGCGGCGCGCATCCAGGTAGGGGGCGCCGCTGTGACCACGGTGACGGGCACGATTGCGCTTTGAGAATATCGGCTTAAATCGGGGCGCCCCAAAGACTGTCATGGGGTAGCCAACCGCGGAAATCTCCGGCTTTCACCCGGCACCAATCGCCGTCGCAGGCTTCGATGCGGGTCATCACTCCACCGGCCAACTTGGCACGACCCGGCGCATCATCTGTAGGGGCTGCGCGGAGGATGGCGCTATCCGCATGGACAACGGCGTGGGCGTTCATCGTCAACATAGACCGGTGGATCCACATTCGGCGACCGTCCCGATCTTCGACCCGGCGCCAGATATTATCGCGATCCTCGGCAATGACCTTGAGTGGTAATCCCTGACGGCGAAATTCATAAGCTACCGGATAATCAAATGACGGACCAAATCGCGCGAGGACCTCATCTTTTTTGAGGGCGACAAACCGCGGCACCGGCAGACCCGATGGGCCGCGCTCGACATTGCTATAGGTGGGGAGTGTACTGACACTCGCTGCACCGCCTGCACTGCCCCCCGCCATTAGCCCCAGTCCGGCCATCGCCATAGGAAGAAATACCAGCATGCCCATCCGCAGGTTCATTAACCACTCCGCTCACTTTGCCTGTTCACCCCTTGTTAAACACCAGAGTTGGTTAAAGGGGCCTTAAGGCAAAGGTTAACTCTCCGCGGTCGGAGGAGCGGTCGGGCGAGGCGTGTCGAGGGACCGGGCTTCTGCCTCAAGCATAATTGGAATGCCGCTTCGAACCGGATAGGCAAGGCGCGCCTTGCTTGAAATCAGCTCCTGAGCCTCTTCGTCATAGGTTAACGGCGCCCGGGTGATGGGGCAGACGAGCATGGTGAGGAGAGATTTATTAACCATGGGGTATCCCCGCGGGTGTGTTAAGGAATTGATCTTAGTCGGCGTCGTCGGGCGACAACATTTGGGTCTCTTCCCGAATTCTGTGTGCCCTACTGCATTCTCTGGCGCGCGTCATCAGTTGCGTCGCCTTGACCGCCAAAGACAGCCATTTCCATAAGGGCAATCAGCGTTTCCGCCCGCTCCGCAATGGTCGAGGCCTCAAGCAGGGCTTGCTTTTCATCGGCGTCAAAGGGGCAACTCATGGAAATCGAGTTCACAATGGTTTCTGCTGATGCGCCCTCAATGGAGTCCCAATCGGCGCTTAGCCCCACTTCATCGAGATATTTCATAAGCAGATCTACGATCCGATCCCGCAAAGCTGGGCTTTCATCCGCTATCTCTTCTTGATCGAGGGCGTAGGGGGACCAATCCACCTCGCCCAACCGAAACCCGGTGGCAGTGATTTCCTCTCTGGTGAGGCGAAACCGGCTAACGCCCGTGAGGGTGATGAGATAACGGCCATCCCCGGTTTCCGAAAAAGAGGTAATTCGTCCCGCGCAGCCGACGGTATAAAGGGGCGGGTTCACATCATCATCGTGACGCGGGCGTATCATGCCAATCATGCGGGAGGTTTTGAGCGCATGATCGGTCATCGCCAGGTACCGAGGCTCAAAAATATTGAGGGGCAGACGCCCCCTGGGCAGGAGCATCGCACTCCGAAGGGGGAAAAGGGGCAGAAGCCTTGGGTTTTCTTCCCGTCCTCCGGCAATATGGTGGCCCAATGGGCTCATTCTCTGTCCTTTTTGCGTCGCTCCCGCCTCGTCTATGCAAACAGCAGGGAGGATAATCGCCGACGGCCCGCTTTGACCGCCGGGTGGGTGGCCCCTAGGGCCTCAAATACCGTCAAAAGCTTGGCTTTGGCGGCCCCTTCGTTCCATTCTTTGTCTTGCTCTATAGAAGAAAGTAGAGCGCTGATCGCATTTTCCACGTCTCCTGCGTCGATCTGTGCCTCGCCCAATGCAAAAAGACTCTCAGGATCCTGGGGCGCCGCGGCCACAGCAGCTTCTTTTTCTTGCAAACTGCCCGCATCGGCATTGCCGGATCCGAGGGCCATCACAGCTTTTACCTGAGCGACAGCAGGGTGGCTTTCCTTCGCCGCGGGCACCATGGCCAGCATCTGCTCGGCCTGTTCCCTGTTGCCGACCTCAAGGGCGCAGCGCGCCATCCCGGCGAGGGCGGCGACCTGGTCGTCACTGCCGGCTTCTGAGGCATCGACGGCGGCACCGAAGGCCTGCATCGCCCCCGGCAGGTCACCGGCGGTGAGTGCCTCTTCGCCGGCTTCCACCAGGGCCTTGGGGTCAGCGGCGCCCCGACCTTTAAGGCCCGCCTGTTCCGCCATCGAAACCACCCTGTCGAGGAATTGGCTTACCTGGCTATCGGGGAGGGCGCCGGTGAAGCCATCGACAGGCTGCCCACCGACAAAGGCCATCACCGTGGGCAAGGACTGGATGCGAAGCTGTTGGGCCAGCATTTGGTTCTTGTCAGTGTCGACCTTCACCATTCTCACTTTGCCGCCGCGGGCGGTAATTTGGCTTTCCAAAATGGGGCCAAGGGTTTTGCAGGGCCCGCACCAGCTGGCCCAGAAATCAACGACGACTGGCACCTCCATAGAGGCTTCCATCACATCCTGTTGGAAGGTTTCGATGGTGGCATCTTTGACGAGGTCATTTTTCCCGCCCGTCGCGGCGCCGCCCGCGCCAATAATCTCGGTCATGGTGGTCCTTACGGTCTTTCTTAAGTGCTAAATGGCGTTGCATCGCCCGGTGAGCAAGAGCCTCCTCTTAAGAGGCGGTGGTTGTTTCCATTGGCTGACTTAGATCTAAAAGCCGAGGGTCCCCATGATGCGCTTTGACAAAGTCGAGCAAGGCCTCAGCGCTCAAGGCTAGGGAGGCATTGTTGCGCAAGGGATGGCACCAGATCGGATTATGGGCCAATAGGTTCGTATCCAAAACGACCTCTTTGATCAGATGGCTTCCCTCATGGATGAGGGCGAGCGGGGTGACGGACCCGGGTGTGACGCCAAGGGCCTCCACCATCCGCTCTTCCTTCGCGAAGGAAAACCGGCCAGCGGCGCCAATGGCTTTCGCGGTGCCCTTTAGGTCCACTTGGATGGTGCCAAGGGCCACGAGCAGCCGCAGGGCGCTTTTCTTGTCCGTCACGAGAAGGTTTTTGGCAAAGCCTCCCGGCATGGTGCGCCTGACTTCTTCCCCCTCAGCAACGGTGTAAATGGGTTTGTGCTCCTGCACCTCAAAGGGATGGTTGCGCGCGCGCAGCCACTCATAGACCCGGGCTTCATTGGGGGAATTCTCTACCATCGCCCCTCCCTGCCGAAGGGTGAGGGATTGCGCAACTTTCCCCTTGCACTTTCCGAACGGCTGCTCTTTATAGCTACTTCGCCGATATCTATCCGGCAGTGAGCGGGCGTAGCTCAGGGGTAGAGCATCACCTTGCCAAGGTGAGGGTCGTGCGTTCGAATCGCATCGCCCGCTCCATATCACCACCAAAATAGCCCATACACATCAATGGCTTAATTGACACTGCCGGCCGTTTTCGAGTCAATACGAGGAAAACGTGGACCAAAACGCGTACCAATTTGTGTACCAACATGACGGCGCGCAGGGTGATGCAAGGCGAAACGAAGAACCTCGAGTTGAGAGATGGGCACTGGCATTACAACCGCCGTGTGCCCGCCCGATATGCCGCTTTTGATGATAGGAAGCGGCTGCGCTTCTCACTGAAAACCACGTCCTTGGATGCCGCTAGAGAACGGCGCGATGCACTTATTGAAGCGGATAATTTGTTCTGGGCGTCCTTGGCAGGGATCAATGGCGAAGCCGCTGGACCTCAAGGCGAGAAATCCCAAAGGATGGTCGCTCAGCGCCGATACGATGCGGCTGGAAAACGTGCACTTGCCAGAGGCTTTACCTATGTGCCCGCCGCTGATCTGGCTGAAGCGGCCAGCATCGCTGAAATTGTTGAAAGGGTAAGCACAGTAAATCTGCAGGATAGAGGGCGCAAAAGCCCACAAGAAGAGCATGAGGCCGAAGCGGTATTAGGCGGCGCATCGCCACCGCCCGTGACCATCAGTGAAGCCTTTGAGATCTACTGCGAGGAAATTGCCGCTGACGAACAGCTGGGCAAGTCAGAAAGTCAATTGCGCCTTTGGAAGAAAACCAAACAACGCGGTGTGCAATATCTCATCGATCTTATTGGCGATAAGCCGCTGTTTTCGATCACCCGGCAGGACGCGCAACGATACTACAATTGGTGGCGGGATCGTCTGACCGAGAAGCCCGGACAAAAACCCCTTACGGCTAATACCGCTAATCGCGACATTGGTAATGTGCGCAAGCTCTATGGAGAGTATTGCAAGTTTATGGGCGAGGAAGACCGATCCAATCCATTTCGCAATCTCTCATTCAAGGACAAACTCAAAGGCGAAGTTCCGCCCTTTGAAAATGATTGGGTACGCAGCAAAATTCTCGTGCCGGGTCTTTTTGCAGGTGTGAACACGCAAGCCTGGCACATTCTCTACGCTCTCATCGAAACTGGGTGCCGTCCGGGCGAAATCGCCAATTTGATGGAAGAAGATATCTTGCTGGATCATGAGGTGCCGCACATTTGCATCCGGCCTAAGCGCAACCGTGAAATCAAAACGCAAGCCTCAATTCGCGAGATCCCCCTTGTGGGGGTTTCCCTTGAAGCTATGCGTAGATTCCCAAACGGATTCGATCACTATAGAGATAAACCAGATTTGCTCTCACAAACACTCATGAAGGCATTCAAAGTTCGGCGGTTGTTCCCTACACCGGACCACAAAATCTATTCATTTCGCCATTCATTCGAAAAACGGATGCTGGAAGCAGGAATTGATCATGATCTTCGCCTCACGCTCATGGGGCATACGAATAAAAGACCAGCCTACGGTGATGGCGGCGCGCTCAGCTTCAGGCGGGACGAGCTTTTAAAGATTGCGCATCCTTTTCTCGAAGGGATAGTTTAGACGCGTTAAGTTCACATCAGCGATCCTCAAAACAGAGAATGGTGCATTTTCGCCAGAAGCCGTCATTCGACTTTCAAGCCTCTGCGGGAGCAATGCACGCAAAAGCCGACATCACCACTGATGTAAATATTGAATCTACGTTTGCAGTAGGTTCAACAATTTGCGGTTAAAGACCTCTGGTGTGTCACAAATTCTTCCATCCTGAAACATATTCATATCGGCCAACACCTTACTTGTACGTTGCTCACATCGAAATAAATCGGAATATGGCAAATAAGAAATATGTTGCGCATCACCTGCATCACTAGATTTGTACTGCTTGGGAGCTTTGCGTAGCGAAATAGAACCCGTCATCACGCCATCAAAAATTGATAACATTCTCTTAGCCATAAATCCAAATGATGCGTTTATGCTTTGGCAAAGCGGCAATGCTCTTTGCAGTGTCCTTTCATCAATTTGATCTTCTTTGAACAGACGGTGAGCATACTGTTTTCTAACATCATACAATCCCAAAAGTAACTTGTCCCTAATCACTTGCACGCCAAAATCAATCAGATCGTGGGCAGATGATTTTTCTTTTGCTCGCTTGGCCGCTTCCGTAACATCAAAGGTTATGTCAACAAGTGCGCTATAAGTGCTAGAAAACATATCCCCCATTGATTGTAGGCTTTCTTTCATCTTTCCGTATGGGCTTTTCGTTGAATGGTATCGCCGCACAAGCGTCTCGAGATCGAAAAATTTTCTCTCAATTATCAGGCTCAATTCATCGTTTGTGATCTTACCAGAGAATGCACTTTCCACGAGATCTCGGAGCTCGGCCGGGTCTTCAAATACATTTAGCTTTGCGGTGTCTGAAATATACCGTTGAACAAGCTTCTCACGCTCGCGCATATATCGGCGTCGACGTTGACGGGTTCCTGCGCACTCTTCGGCAAGATACAAGTTGCGACCTTTAAGCCTATCTACGAGATCAAAGCCGGGCAACCACTTACCATCGAATCTGGCTAATTCGTCCACGATCTCGGCAGGTTCATACGAGCCGTCCAACGCATGACGAAGTTCGGTCCTGTGGAATGTGAATGGATCAACGAAGACTGTGGTTTGACAAATCGCTTTGATGGCTTTTGCGCGGGCAATCGCGTAATCAGTTTGTTCATGTACCGTCGGCAGCATCTCCGACAAATGAACGTATGAGAATGGCACAGCGATTTTGTTATCAGCTACGCCTTGCAACAACAACTTGCGCATTGTTGCGAATTCAATATTTTCGGCGTTATGCGCTAAATTAGAAAAATCGCTACTATCCAAGTAGATAAACCTTGGCATGTCAGAGTTGCTTGGTTGTTCCTAGTAAGTCGCGTAAAATGCATAATGCTGACTAATTTCATAGCACTTCTGCTTTAGTTTTGGTCAATAGCAGCAGCATCCAAAACAGTGTATATTAGAATAAAAGAACCGACAAGCTTATGTCCGCAACCAGGATTAATCTGCCGTTAGGTGTACCAACGCCGAATGTCTTATTGGGGCGAAAAATGCTCTTAAGGCTTTCTATTGCGCTCAGTTTAGAGGCGATGAACCTTTAAAGATCGGCTATCAGTTTTCTCATGTTTTAATAAGGAAGCGCCAGCCCCATAACGGTTCAACCGAGCAGCTTTCATATTTCGAGAATATAGCTCTGTCTCAAGCCTCTCAAAAAGCGGCCAGTACTGATCGCCATAGCGCTCAATCAGTCTTGCCAGACTGGCGAGTGCCGCTTCGATTTCGATTTCGGACACTTTCTCCATGCCCAGGTAGTAATTCAGAATACGCTATATTTTCCTCGTATTCTGAGAGGGTTTTGCGCGTCGCAGCACAAGTAAATTTGTCATAAGGTAACCATAGGCTGTATTATGGAGGGGTGATGACAACAAAAATACGATCAATGGGGAGGTCATATGAAAATTACAATAAGGCGTGAGCTGACGATCTATCAGCTAAGACAAACGATATTTGAACAACTAAACCGGCTTGAAGACAGGTTTGCAGTCAGACACGCCAGGAACACGACAATCTATCTCAGCTTCACAAACGGCTTTGGAAATGAGGTGCGTTGCATCGATCAAAGAGGCGGTGATGTAAACGAGGTTCATTCAGAAGGGCCTTATCCCTGTGCTGCAGAGCATTTTGAAACACCCTGGATGGAGCATGATCATGAGTAGGCCGTTTTACCTTGATCTTGGAGAGGCCAGGGAAGAACTTTCCGTACTTGGTATCGATCTGTCCGATAAACAGATAAGAAGGGCTGCCGAGCCAGATGCCCATGGGAAACGAAAACTTCCTTTTTTTGTTGATCCGATTGATGGTCGTTTGAAGATTGAGAAAGGCACGCTGATTAGCTTGTATATCGAGCGTCAGGTGCAGGCGGAAAACAACATACGAAACTAACGATTCACATACAGAATAATATTCTGTATATTGAAAATAATGGCAGACATTCGAAGGAGACAGAACTCCGATGGCAGCATCGGATATCAGGTAAGGTATATCGACAAATCCAATAAGAGCGGGTTTGGCTATAAGACGTTTACGCGGTCAAAACTGGCTCAACAATTCAAAGCTGAAAAAGACCTCGAAGAGACTGGATTAGCGGCGCCTACGGCAATGGCGTCAGATCTAAGCGTTTCAGATTCAATTGAGCTATGGCTCAATATTTGTGAAAAGATCGGGCGCGATGGACGCGAGCCTGTCGAGACTATGACGCTGATCGAATATCAACGCCGCGCCAAAATTATGCATGCATATTCCTGGAACAAACCCGTATATCAACTGACACCAACCGACATTGTGCAGTTTCGCACATGGCTCCTAGAAAACTACTCGCGCGATCTCGCGCGTCGCACGCTCTCCTCTTTTAGCTCTGTTCTAAAAGAGATGGGCGTGCAGGGTCATATGCCCGGTAACCCGGCAATCGGTATATCCATTCGTTCGTCCGGGCGCTCGACTATCCACAAGTCCGATATCGAAATTCCTTCCGACGAGGAAATCAGACAGATCCTTGACGCGACCCAGGCTCTGATGAGTAAGGGTCCGAGATATCACAAGGCCTGGCAGCGTTACCGCCCAATGATCCTTCTCCAGATATTTACAGGATTACGGATGTCCGAGTTGAGAGGCCTAAGTTGGGACAACATAGGCACAGATCATATTCACATTAAACAGCGCGCCGACAAACTCGGCGTACTTGGCCCTGTTAAATCCAGAGCGGCTTACCGGACCATAGAACTGTCATCGAAAGTAAGAGATGAAGTTGAGCTTTGGCGGCAAGTTTGCCCTCAATCACCGCACGATCTGGTCTTTCCTGCCGCTTCTGGCAAACCGCTCATGCGATGTAACTTCGATTATGATGGCTGGCAGCCCGTCATGAAGGAAGCGGGCCTTGAAGTGATGCGTGTGGCGCGGGGAAAGAGAAAGCTGCGCCCAAAGTATACGCCACATGCTCTTCGGCACTACTATGCTTCGAAATTGATTGCTTTAGGCAAGGATCTCAAATTCATCCAATCGCGTTTAGGGCACGCAAGCGCTGAGGTCACACTCGACGTCTACGGGCACCTTATGAAAGACCGAGAAGAAGAGCACCGACAGACTGCTGATCAGCTTGCTAGCGAATTTCTTTAAAATCATGTGGCGTGGATGTGGCGCAGGAGCGCTAAGTAGCGGTGAGCGCGGCTTTCTTTGCAGCCTTCCAAGCTGAATATGCCGGTTCGATCCCGGTCGCCCGCTCCATCAAATAAATCAATCGCTTATAGATCATTTGTTTACAGAATACTGTCTAATTGGCGCTCTTCACGCCACATGGTGTCACACGCCGTAACCCGCAGAAACCCGCCCTTTCCTGAATCAACATTTCTGAACATGTGGCGCGGTTGTGGCAAGGCCATAATTTAATCATGGATATTTCGAAGTTGCACAGTGCTACTTCCGGTCCCATTCCTTATATAGCACCAGCGAAATTGCTTCGATTTTGCTTTGAGCTTTTTCAAGCAATGATTGCGCACGGCCCAGTTCAGTCATTGCATCGATACAATCATCGATCAGGGCTTTGAGTGTCTCATCGTCCATAGCAGCGCTCCCTATGAAATCCACGCCGGGCGGTCCCAGAGTTCAGGAAAAGCGCCTTTGAGGTTGCGTTTAATGGTTTCAGGATGAACGCCAAATTCACGAGCGATATCCCTCGGATCGCCTTGGCACGTGATGAGGCAATCGTCAGCCTCGATGAGCTGATCAGAGGAGAGCTTTCTTGGTCTGCCGGGTGACTTCCCGCGAAGGGCAGCCGAAGCCAAACCAGCTAAAGTGCGTTCACGAATGATTTCGCGCTCAAGCTGCGCGACAGCGCCCATGATATGAAAGGCGAATTCCCCCATTGGCGTGGAGGTGTCGATTTTCTCAGTCAAAGACTCAAAATACGCCCCTTGAGTGCTCAGAGTTTTGTTAATCTCAATTAGATGTTGCAGCGAACGGCTCATGCGATCCAGCCGCCAAACGATGAGGCTGCCGCCGCCAGAAATGGCGCTCATGGCAAGGTCAAATTCCGGGCGGTTGCGCTCGGCTCCAGATATGCCCGTATCGCCGTAAATCTTGTCGCATCCGGCCTGTTTAAGGGCTGCGATCTGCAAGTCAGCGTTCTGGTCAGCCGTACTCACCCGGTAATATCCAATTTTGAGGGACATGGTGTGATCCTTTGTCTGTGTTGCGTTCCGCTTGAGCGCTCGCCACCACGGGCCGTTCCTGAGCGCTTGCAACACACCACAAAAAGGATCGTTTTTGTGGAACCGCGATAGTTTCGATTCGCTTCGATCCGTCCACCTGAGCAAGTCGATGAATTTCAAAGACTTACCTTCTGATACGCAACGTAACACAAAAAGAAAGTAATAATCAACAAAAACGATCCTTTTTGTGAATATCAGATAAGTATAGGTCACACAAATACAAGCTCCACCTGCATTTGGTATTAAACGAATGAGGTGCGAAATGACGCTCTCGAAATTAAATCCAAGAACTTTCGCAACTGCTGCTGTTGCAGGCATGGCGGCATTGATGCCGCTCGCTCATGCGGAGGATCAGCCTGCACCACAGCAATATGCAGCGGCCAGCACCGAAGCTGTAACAGCCGCTTCTGTCTCTGCGGCGTCACTCAGCGTACCGGAAGACATCACCGTCGAACCATACGCAGGTTGGCGGGCCGTTCAGTGGGCGAAGGAAACAGAAGGCGTGGCCGTTTCAGTAGCGCTTGGCACTGAGTCCAAATTCAAGCCAGAAGACATTCGGGATATCCTGACCAATGATTTCGTCAAAGCGGGAGAGCCGAACGTGAAGTTCTTCTTTGAGCAAAACGACATCTCGTCAACAAGCGTAACCTACCACTACGGTGTTACTGGCGGCGCATCGGCAGGCCCATTTGTTCTGAATGAAAGCCAAGATGCGGTTCAGGCTGCCGTCGATCAAAACCACTTCTATGAAGATAACCCCGAGCTTGGGGTTTAAGAACGCATTCCGAAGCCGCCCTCCGTGTCAGGCGCAACTCCTTTGGCATTTATCACAACATCGCGCTCCTCATCGTGCGCCTCAACAACAGTGACTTTCACTTCCTCAGTCGCTTTTTCCTCGACCCCTGCCGCCACACCCCAAGCGTCTTTGACGTCGGCGGTCTCCATAGTTTCTTCAGCAGCGTCCAACTTCGCTTCCGGCGTTTCAGCATTGTTGATTTTCTCGATGCCGTTTTCCAGTTTTTGCTGGCGAACACGATCCTTGCCCCACTGCTCCAAGCGTTCTGCATCCGGGTGATGCTTGTACTCATCCTTCAGCGTACCGTCTGGGTTGCAAATCTCATCAAAGATCGCATCTTCAACGCGGGCTTGATACTCCGCATCACTCTCGCCGGGAAGACGGTCCGGCATGTCATCGCCTAGTATGCTGCCGCCCAGAGTTTCCACCCAGTCTTCACCATATTTGTCTGCAAAATAGTCTCTATGCCCATCGATGGCCGCGTTAACGGCATCCAACTGGTGCTGAAGCTGTTCGAGAAGAAAGCGCCACATGCGGTCCGCAAAATCTTTGCGGGATTTTTCATCCCGATCATAACGCATGGCTTCTTTGGACCGAGATTCATTGATGAGGCGATTAATCTGGGTGAAGCTCAGTTGGCCTTGCCCAAGCGCGATTTCGTTTTGATGATCTTGGAAATTCTGCTCACTTTTTGAGCCAAACTCCGCCTTGATGCCTGCGCTCGGATCAAAGTTCTTCGTACCCAACTCCGCTAAGGGGCGGGTTATATCATTCGCATTATCCCTGAGTGCTTGTAGCACCATCACACACCTCCCTGTTGAGGCGACAGAACCGATTGATTTTATTGCTGGTTTCTGCTGAGCGCTGCGCGGCCAAATTGGCCCTAAAATGCAGCTTCGCCCCAATCACGTAAAAGGATAACAAAAAGTTATTAGTGTTATGTAAATATTAGATAAAATTTTATATGTATTTTAGGCATTTAGGTAATCAATCTGAGGGCTGAGCATCGGGGCATTCAGACAACCGGGACAAAACCAATTCCCAATCTCTGATTTGTGTCTTTTGGGTTGTGCCGCTTTTCCATCGACTGACCTTGACGCTCATGGATTGGCGCTTGCTTGCAGGAAGCTCACGGAAAAGATTGGGGACTTCCGCCCTCGTGCGTTCAAGCTCTGAAATAAGCCGTTCACGCATTTGAACAGTGATTTCGATATATCGTCTACTCTGATTATTGCGTGCTTTCAGGTCTGTGTTTTCACCGCCAGTGCGACGTTGAAGCCAAAAGCGTTCGCCTTCCTTAGTTGATGTATTTTCGCACGCGTGAAGAGGTTCAGCCATCTCATTGTCTGGAAGCTTGCTATAAGCTTCCATCACGAACTCAAGAAGTTCTATTTGCGCATACTGCGTATCCTGAAACCAGTTGTGCAGCATCTTCCCGGTGAGTTTTTCAGGAGGACTCTTCATTCGCTTCATGAGCGCCGAGGGGCCAATATCTGTGCGCCTCCGCTCTGCCCAGAGCGCATCGCGCGCCTCAGCGGTTATTTTGATGTATCCCTGTTTCTTACTGTACGCGCCCGGCATGCAATTGTATTACGTATGTAATATTCCTATACAGAATTTTATCTCTACTATAAAATTATACACATAAATTGGACGGTGTGGGATAAATCCTTACGTCATCCCTAATGCATAATAAAACACATATACCGGCTGGTTCTCTTTGAGGGCTAGCCGGATTTTTTAAGCCGCTATCTCCAACGCCATGACCCATCAAAATCCTGACACGCCAACCGCTGCTGCATCCCATCGTTTTCACAGGTGGTTGCAATCCGGCATTCCGAGCCATGAATGAGCATAGAACTGCTGGACCAGCTTTCTTCGCAAACCTTTTTATCCCCGTTCAAATTGAGGGCAGTTCTGGCCTTCTGCCATCCTTCCTCTATGGCCTTCCGGCTTGAGGCAGATGACGGATGTGTGTCTGTCGCCCCGGCGTTTCCGGCATCCATTGTCTGGGCCTGGCTCAGACTCGCGCCCATCTTCGACATAATGAAGCCAGAAAACCGATCTGCCTCCAATTCCTGGGCGTGACGGGAGACTTCATCCGCATACACATGTGAGGCCACATGATGGCCGATCTCATGCCCTAAAATGCCAATCTCTGCCCAGGTGGTTTGATCCGGCTTCCAGTTAAAACTTGCCCGGTCATAAACGATGTATCGCTTGCGCTCTTTAATTGTCGCATAGGCCGCAAAGCGGCTGTAATCACCGATAAAATCTGCTGCAAAAAGCTGAATGCGCGGCTGAATACCGGAAAGCTCGCACATCAGCTGTAAGAGCATTTGCGCTTTCTCATGGGGCTCTGCGATATTACGCACGCCCTGGCGTCTTAAAACTGCAGGCCCTTTGGCGCAAACATTGATGCCCGCCTCATCAGGCCAGATGTCCAGTGTCTGCCCGCTGGCATGCGGGATGCCTAAACTCATGCATCCGCACCCGGCCATAAATGACCTTCTGGTAAACGGCATCGCTACACCTTTTCCTATTCACAAACCTGGATGCCTTCGATCATCCGGCAACGTGGAACTAGACTATCTTTGCTGGCGGATTCCTCGCGTTGAACGGTGGCTCCTTGTTGTGAGCGATCTTCAAAAAACCAGCCTGCCAGATCACCAATGACCAACAGCACTATCCAACCCGTAAAGGCCGCAACGAAGATCTCCGGCGCATTGCGTTTGATTGTCTCCAGAATGTTCATTGCTTATCCTCGCCGCTTCGTTGATCGGTGTGCGTATCCTTGCCCTGCATGTGTTTCATGATGGCCTTGATGAAATCCATCTCACCGCGCGCGCTTCGGGTGATCTCTTCGCCCAGCTTGGCATCGACCACATCACCAATGCGCTTATTCAGAATACGAATGGCGGCCATTTCTTCTTTGGTCTTGCCGCCCACCGCGATCATGATGGCAAGGACAACGGCCAATGGCGCGATATCCAGCGCGATCCCGCCCGCCCAGTAAGGAATGTAATTGGGCCAATAGATCATCACGGCGCGCACCGCTGTAATCCGCTTGAAGGCTAAATCAGGGCTGGGTTGATTCTGTGTGGCTTCATGCAGGAATGTACTGAGCTTCGAGCCTGAGAAAGCTATATCAGTGCGCACCTTCTCAACTGCGGCGCGCTGACGTTTCGCGGTTTGAGCATTGGTAGAAAAGCTGGATTGCATATCCACTTCCCTTGGCAATGCGTCCAACGTGCGCCGGACGCTCCCAGCCAAATTGGTCACATCCATGCGCGCAAGGTCGGCGCGTAGCGCGTCGGACTCCTTGGCGATGAACTCCATGCGCACAGATAATGGCCTGTCTGCGCTTTGTATTTTGCGGATAGTCTCAAGGCGTGCTTGTGCATCACCGCGCAGCCGGTTTGCGTTTTCTAGATATGCGTCGGCTTCGAGTTGTAGTGCCTCAAAGCGTCTACCGATTGCGCTCAACGCGGTATGGACTGCGCCGGTTCCAGGGTGCCCCGAATACGCACCTGCATTCATCTCATTATAGGCAGCTTGATAGTATCGTACAATCTCACTGCGGATATCGGCTGACGCACCCTCTATCAGAAGGGCTTTTCGGAACTCCATATCCAGGGCGTCTTCAAGATTGGTCACATATTCTGAAAGATGCTTTTCAAGCGCATCGCGTCCGGCCAGCCCCGCCACATTAAAGGCACTTGAAAGCCAGAAGATCACCGTGCAGCCTGTAAAGATCAGTATTAAGATCGTAGCCTTATCGCGGATGTGCACAAGGCGCGGAGCGACATGCATCATCACCGTCCAGAAGAGATAAATCGCGCTCCCGCCTGCAATAGCGAATACGGTGGCCCTGGCCTTGTGTTGAAACGTCGTCGCATCCAGTGAGGCCCCGCCATAGGTGAACAGGGCCGAGGATGCAGACAGGATAAACAGGATATAGGCGATCTGGCGAATGCGCCCGTCCAGGAAATCGGCTATGAACTTATCCATATCGGCCCCGCAGCGTAGTTGCGCCGCAAACAGATGCGGCGGCTCAATACAGCCTAGAGCTCTGAAGCGCGCGGAATCCTCGCGGGTATGTGAGCGTTATCGGCTGCGTTCGACATCTTTGGATGGCGCCGCTGAGGGGAAGTCATCTGCACCTTTTCGCACCTGGCTTTGATCACTGGAGGCCGGAACTTCGGACGCACCGGTGCTCGGTCCAGAAGGCTTGGCTGTGTGCTCAAGAGTATCGCGCAGATGATGGGGCGGCCCGCGGGGTACAGCGAATTCATTGCTCACTGTTTTGCCGGTTTTACGGATTTCATCGCGCTTGACCTGATAGCTGTTATCGATCTGATCCGCTTGTCGGTTCCATTGGGTTCTACGCTCCTCATACGCCTCCAATAGATTGCGATGCGCGCGTGACCCCAAGTCAAAATCTGGATACAGATCACTCATATGCGCCAGCTTATCGCGCTCCCTAATCCAACGCAGTTGATGCTGCTCCATGGCTTTTTCATGATCGCGCACGGTAGATAGCTCCGCGCTCGCCGTCTCTCCAACACTGTTGGCGATATCTCGGTAGCGTTCGCCCTTATTCACGGAAAACTCTTTTCCTAAATCAGGTACACCGGACTTTGGGTTGTTGTCGCGGCTCATGATAGGCCTCCAGGCAGTTGGCCGAGCTCACCAGCCTGAGCGCTCCACTCATCCTCGGGCTTCAGTGTCTGGCCGCGCCCATTACCGCGATAGCCATCCATGATTTCATCACAGGCTTTAAGGCGGGCAATGATGCTCTGAGCCTTCTTGCGTTTATATACCAGCGTCAGATCATTGCGCTGGCCCATATATTCAAAGGAAATGTAGTAAGACTTGCCGTAATAGCGCTTTGCGGCGCGCGAGAACGGCCAGGATTTGCCGTTCTTTTCCCTGAGGGTAAGAAGCTCTTCTTCGCGCTCTTTCTTCTCATGCGCATGCAGAGCAAAGCTATGCGGCATCGCCCGATCAAAACGCTTGGGAAAAAACACATGACAGCGAATAAAGCGCTCTGGGGTGAACACCACGCGCGAGGATTTTTCAAAGAGGCGGTATAAACCCCACCGGCTGAGTGCAAAGACTGCCGCAGGAATGCCAACCAGGCCGGTAAGCTCCGAGTTGGTCAGATCTTCAATCTGAAATCCGACATAGGCGCTGAACCCGGCAGCGTAGGCCAGAACGCCCAATGAAACCCAGTCCGCGAGTTTCGCACGGAGCGGTGTTATAGCCGAAGCGATGACAGTAATTTCCTTTGTGCCATCAACGGCGGTTCGCTCAATTGTGCGAGGCCCTCCAGCAAAAGGAGATCGCACTGGTTTTTGACTTTCTGGCGCAAAGAAAGACTGTAGAATCTCCATAGCAGCAGACTCCTGTCTGCAAGACCGCAAGCACCCGCGTATACGGCGATTAAGAGCGCCGGGCTGCGGCCTTGCCTGAAACGAGGATCAAGGCGCGGGTAGAACTGTTATGGAGAGGGTGAGGAAGAGAATTCCTCGTTGCAGATCTCTGATCTTACTAATCAACAGTATCGAGAAATTCTTGGATCTTTAAAGCTCGTTCCGCGTCCGGCGCTTTGATCCATTCATAAATGAGTGGGCAGTGGGTACAATGACCATACTCGTACGTTATCAATTCTTCGTAGTAGGAAGCAAACATTTCTAATGTTTCGACGTCATTTGTTGCAACAGCACCTGCGACAACGACTGATATTAACTCCGTCATTCCGCTACTTATCGCATTGGTACTTATCGCATAATCTAGGTACTCATTCAATTTATCGCGTTCTCGTAGAGCTATCGAGACCTTAATCAGTTCTGCGACATAAGATCGGGAGTTGAAGCGCGGAATGTCTTGTAGCCGGACATCTCTAGTAATTTCGAATAGGTTTCGGCGGGTTTCAGAGTCCAGCAGCCCCGTCCGCGTCCCGCTGACAAGAAGCTCGAACGCCAGATCGGTATCTATCTCTTCGCCTTGGGCGAGCCTTGCTGCCTTGGCTGAATTGAATGCACTCCATGCTTTTTCATGATCTCCCATGGCTCTCGCGCTAAGACCCAGCATCGCATACCTGTCAGCCAATGCTTCTTCGACCCCAAGCTTCCGCAGAAATTCAATTTCCTGATATCGGTAGTGCAGAGATTTCTCTGTACCCGTATGGATTAGAGCGAGTTGGCGAAGAGCTTCAATTTGTGCCGTAAATAGATCATTCTCTTGGCTGTAGGCTAACAGATCTTCCAAAATTGGTATTTGCCGCGTATCCGCTGTGTGAATGAGCGCATTCAAATATTCCTGATGCTTAATAATGTCAGCCGGTTGCTTGTAGTGTTTATCGAGGATTTTATTTCCAAGCTCGTATAACTCAGAAGCTTCATCATAACGCTGCAATTGATTATAGAGCGTATAAAGATTACTCGAGCGGGCTAAAACCGCATAATCATGATTAAGCCAAACGGCTATATCTAGTGCTGATTTATAGTATCGTGCACTTTCTTCTGGTTGTTTCAAAATTTCGTATTTCAAGCCGATCCACTCCTGGAGCTCTCCGAGTGTTTTTCGATCAGGAGAAGCCTCTCGAAGAGGTAACTCTTGTAGCGCATATTCCAGAGCTAAATCATGCCTTTGGAAGTAAAACGAATACAAAGAAGACAGGCTACGCAGGGCCTGCATTTCACCAAAGAGATAGTTCGCAGCACGCGCCTCTTCGAGATTGGCCTGAGCATATTTCAGAGCTTTTTCGATACCTTCTGTACGTGCAACATCCTGGACTAGGTTCGTTTTGATGTTCAAAGCAGCAAAAAACGCTCTTTCTTGCTCGTAACTGGCCAGCGCCTTTCTTTGTAAGGAATAAAAATCGTCCTCACGGTCTTTAGCTATAGCTAGTACGGACTTCGCTTCGAAACAAAGTCCTACTAAGCGCCGTATCTCAATTTGATCGCACGCTTCGGGAGAAGCCTCAATTAGGGCTTCAGCTTCTGCCTTTTTTCCGAAGAACACGAGCCGATTAATGGCGCCATAACGCGTTTGAAGAATAAGCTCTTCATCTGTAATCTGCTCAGCAAACCTCAACATGTCTTGTATGACCCGCACAATATTATCCGGGTCATCATTTCTCAGCATCAACCAATATGAACGCGTATTTGCAAGCAAAAGCATTTCAACGGGATTGTCTGTATCCGCGAAAGCTTCTGCCATCTCTAACTCTTTAGTGGCGTCTTGATACCGGCCCGCGCCTAGCAGTGACATTGAGTACGCTTGGCGAGCAATCGATGATTTTCCATCCAAAGTAACTGCGGTCTCAAACGCGGCGCTTGATGCCTCAATGTCGCTGTATGATAAGGCTTGCCCTAGAAGCACATGTAGTTGTGATAAACGCTTGAGTGATGGCGCGAGTTTTTCGCGTTCCTGCTCTATCTTTGACTGATAGTGCTGAACAAGCGTCTCATTGGGAACCCGCTGGCGCAGTCCAGCTTCTGTTCCCTCTGTATACAATCCATATTCAGAGCTATAAACGACTGGTCGCAACTCGCCAGTTTGAGTATCTCTCGCAATCGTGACTTGGAGGTCACTGATTTTTTGATTGGCTGTGAGACTGATGCCTACCGACACCAACAGCACGACGAGCAACGCAATGCCCAGAAACATCAAAGACCGCTGCCAGGTCTTTATGCGATCTGAGGCGCCGCTCTGTCCGAGCGCGGCTTTGAAAAATTCAGGGAAATCGAATTTATAAAAATTCCTAAGCTCTCTGGGGACGTTTTCTTTGATCATGTCCTCAACAGGCGCGAGGTCTGCGACAACGTCCGTGGGGGATTTCGTACTTGGCGATTTCAGCCTTATTTCTGTTGCGCGCGCCGGATGAGGATCGCCCTGATAGGCGCGGAACGACAAACCAGCAGCCTGATAGACTTCCTTAGCGTAGTCAGGGTCCGTCGCACTTATCCAGGCGAGGTACACACCCAAGGCCTCATACGCTCCCTTTTTTCTTTTGAGGTCATAGAGGTGGCCAGAGATGACTTCGCTTTTTTCATCATCTAGTTGGTTTTCGTCAAACGGACCTCGAAGTTCGTTTGAGTAGGGCAGAAGTATATCGAATAGCTTCTTGTATTTTCTTTGGAAGTTCCGGCGAACATAGAACGCAAGCTTTTCATATGCTGCGCGAAAATGATCCTCTGCAAGGTTCCGGAATTTCAAACCATCATCTAAAAAGCCATCATTTTTACTTTGCATAGTAGCATCACCAAAGACTAATCAACGCCAGCGATGTTCAGCTGACTACAATCGAAACTATCCTTACTGTTTTTGGATGAGTTCTTAAACTTCAGGTGTGAATTTGTCGCCTGGAGGAGCGCTCCCAAGCGGATCAGACACAGCGTTTGGCAACTGGTGGCGCTGTATCGGGAAACGCCCGGCCATAGCGTCGTCGAGATCAACGCCGTTCACTCTGTAAGAGCGCTCTGCAGTATCATGACAATCGCCAAAAGGAATGTGGGTATTGCTAGGGCCATCTGTCCGGTGCTCCCGACCAAACTGCGACCAGGTTTCGTAAATAAGATTACCCTCATCCTTCAAAAACTTAGCCGGACCAACATCCCTGTGCAGCCGCCCGAACTGAAAATAGAATTCTTTCGCCGGTTTGCCGTCCGATCCCAGATCTACAATCGCGGGTTTGTCACCATCTCTGTGCCGTAGGCCAAATTTGTACCAGAACTGAGCGGTTGTCCCATCGTCCCACTCGCGTATAGCCGCTGGTTTATCTCCGTCACGATGAACGAGGCCCTGCGCCCACCATTCCTTATAGACCACCTTATCGCTGCCGGGTTCGATCACCTCTACAGCAGGCAAGTCGTCATCGCGATGGATTAATCCATTCGTACGCCACACACGACGAACGGCTCCTTCGCGTAATCCTAGAAAGTCTCCCTCACGACTACCGATCTGCTCTTCCGTGACAGTTCGATTGGGATCAATTGCATGTTTTCTAAACTCGTCCATTCAACAGTATTGTTATTAATTATTAATATCATATTCTATCAGATCTCCGGTTTGAAATGCAAATTACCTTCGAAAAAACAAGGGTTTCCGAGGCTCTCCGAGGTATTCCGAGAAACTCCGAATGGGGTGATTTTGCAGGATCGACGCAATAATCAGCGGCGTCGACACATAGAGCACGCGTGCTTTTCAACCTCACGGAAGGAAAGCAATTATGACCTACAAAATCGAAATCCTGCGCTCAGCAGCGGAGGCCTGCTATTGGCGTGATTACCGCTACGATGAGAACCACAAAGATACCATGCTGGATTTTCTGTGTGATGTAGAGGCCGATGATGAGATCCATGACGGGCCGTTTGCGGACGATGAAGACCCCAAGCCTGAATGGTTGCGGCGCTTTGCTATAGGTTACTGGCAGAAGAAAAGTGGGCGATATGTCTACACTATTCCTAAATCGGATCGCTTGAACAAAATCACGGTCTTCGTCGATCAAGTTGGGATGCTCACGCCAATCGCGCTCGTGGATCATCGAGGTGACGCGCAAGCTGGAAAAAAATATGCACTCGAACGCGGCTTTGATCGGTTTGCCGATCAATCACTGCTGGCCGGAGCCTTGCGCGGCACCTTCCTGGCGAAAACGGACCAAGATAACTTCATCGAATACATACTTTGGATGATCCACATGGTCCGAGGGGAGATCTACTTTCGGGTGCGGACCATTGTGGTGAGGTTTGTTAGGCGTGAGAACGAGGACTCGCTAGCGCTTCGATTGCGTGCGCGTAAAATGCGCTGGGATTCTTACTGCGTGCATGATGGATTCGCCGCCACGGGCACCGACTTCGGGGCTGTGTTCTTGCTAGGAAACAGCCAGCTTGAATACTCGATTGATGGATACGATTTCGACAACAAGGGACGTCGAATTCTAGGTTTTCATGCGCACGCCTTGAATTCGCCCCATGAGGAGACCGCATTTTATCTATGTCGGCATCCCGACAATATCAATCTTAGCCTTGAAATTCTGCGCTCTGTTTCAAGTGCTGAACGACCCACATAGGCGGCACGGTAATGGCCTAGATCAAAGTTCAAGCGGGCGCACACGCAAAGTGATGAGCATAAGGCGCAGCTTTATTCCACCACTCAACCCGCTGTATAATCATCGGGTTGAGGCCTGCTAACAGGATGAGCTGGCGTTTGTGTGGGTCTGATCTGGCAAAAGTTAGCGCCACCTCATCCGGGGTGAGGAGGGGATAAAGCTGCTTAGATTGAGAGGCGCCGGATAGTCCCTTTTCACGCTGTTCGTGTGATGTATCACCCTGGCGGATTTGGACGACTGGCGTTTTGCCAAGGCGTTTGGATATATACTCCGTAGTAGTCGTATCCGTGTTGGCGAAGAATTGCAGGATACCCGCATTGGCTGCGAAACTCTCCCAGCGCTTATTATATATTGCCTGGCCTTGCCCCCAATCTTGGAGGATCGTCCAGAGCTTCAAGTGATAGCTGGCGATTTGTCCGGCGGCGGCTTCCAGTGAATCCATACGCTTGAGGACTGGGAATTCATCTAGGATCGCCAGCACAGGCGCTTTAGGAACGGTCTTTTCCTCCTCCATCGCCTCAATCAGTTGGTTGACCTGAATACGCAACAGGCGGGCGCACTGGTTGAGCCGTGTAGCAGGCAGTACGGAGTAAATGGTGAGTCCTTTTGGGTTGCGCTTCAAGTCGCGGAAATCAAAATCGTGACCGCTTAGCAATTCGCGCATAGCCCGGAATTCAAGCAATGCTGTATGGCGGTTCATGGTCGAGAGCACGCCTGCCATTTCGTCATGGGATTTTTCGTAAAGACCGCGAACCGAGGCATCAATCGCATCGGCGATGTCGTCATGGCGCCCGTTTCGTAAATATTCGATCCCGCGCATCATGCGGCGCGGTAGCGCATAGCCAGAGGTTTCATCGTCAATCGGCTCCTGGCGCCGCGCCCCGGTGATAAACCGGCGCATGGTGATCAGGTTTCGCTCTTCTTCCGGCACATCCTCGCCAAAGGCGGCATAGAGCACGAAGCCAAGCATCGCGGCTGCAGCGGATTCATTCCAGTGCGGATCTTTTTCTTCTCCGGTCTTTACAATGAATGCATCGATGATCTGCATGGCATCTTCAATCACCGTGTAGGATTCAAGAGAGAGCTTCTTCAGCGGATTAAATCGGCCCCTGAATTTGCGCGCCTCACCTTTGACGATATTGAAAGGATCAAGGATAATCACATGCTGACCAAGTTTGGCGCGGGCCACAGCAGTGGTCTCTGACAGCTCGCCTTTCACATCCACAGCAAAGACCGAGCCGTTATAGAAAAACAAATTGCTAATGACGGTTACGGATTTGCCCGAGCGGTTACCCGCAACGGTTTGAATGTGCCGGTTATCAGATACCCCAATCAGCTTATCTCCCACGGCTCCTATCAGGATTTTACCTTGCGGGTTTTGCGGATCGTATGTGAGCGGTTCGTGACCCAGAATGGCTTCTTGCGTCTGCCAGCGCGCTTGGGGGATTGATTGATCCCGCATATATTTGGTTGATAAGCCGCGCGGTATTCCATCCATTAGATTCGGCGCGGGCGCTTGTTCCTTTATTCTCATATGCTTTTTCCGGGGTACTTAAGTTGGCATTTTCACCCTGGGATTCTGAACGGATACAGCGAGGCTTTTCCTCGTAGACTAGCGCTTCGAAGCCATCGTCATCGGGTTGTTGGTTGTCTACATTTAATCTTTAAACGTCTCTTCTTTCTCTGAGTGAACCAGGCAACCGGTCAAAGCGGCTTTCATCGAATGTGAGACCTGAACATCCGGAAGCGGATGGGCGGTCAAAAGAAATTTCCGGTTGAAGCTAAAGCTTCAATTCCAGTCGCGAAGCAAATTTCTTTTCATGCCGCCTTACCTGTTCGCTGAGGGCGAAAAGGCGGCAATGACAGCCCATCCATCCGGGCTGTTGGGCGGCGCTCCATCGAAGAAAGACCGCAAACGGTTTGTGGTCTGAATTATAAAAGAAGGAGCGTCTAAGATGAAAATCGGACACTTTACAAAATCAGAAGACGGTATCTTTGAAGGCCGTATTCAAACTCTAACCCTCACCGCTGATCTCCGGTTTGAACCGGTTGCGGAAAAGACAAATGAGAACCAGCCCGATCTACGCATCATTGATGTGAACACAGATCAGGAAACCGGCGGCGGATGGCTAAAGAAAACCCAGGATGAAAAGCCTTACATCTCATCAGAAATCGATGAGCCGGTGTTTCCTGCCCCCATCTACCCGGCGCTGATGCGTGATGACACTGGAGAGTACAGCCTCTACTGGAACCGTCCCAAAAAGCGCAACGGTTCAACTGATAAACCTGCAATGGATGAACTCTAATGAGCGGGGGTGATACCACGCGGATCGCGGAACTGAATGATCGGTTCCGCGCCGCATTTGGAAGTCCGTCTATTTCAGGCGGTGTTCCTGGGAGCATTGTCATCACGAGCGGCGTCGGAGATCTTGAACCAATTATTCAAGCTAAAGTCTTTGCCAGCATCGCGGTATTTGACGCTTTCACCGAAGACAATGATCCATATGGTGAACATGACTTTGGCGCGGTTGATATCGATGGCGCCGGAAAAATCTTCTGGAAGATCGATTATTATGCCGACGATCAGTTGATCTATGGCTCAGAAGCCCCGGATGATCTTGAAAAGTCCTATCGGGTTATGACGATCATGCTAGCGAATGACTACTGATCAGCTGTGATCAACTTGAAAGGCGGTTCCATCACGCAGGGCCGCCTTTTACATCGAGGTCAGTTTGATTCCCGGCACCACAACGAGCGTTACCCCCAGCAACGCAAAGACGATACCAACGCATTGTTGCGCGCTGAGGCGTTCACCGAAAATCAGGGAGGCGACAGCCAGGTTGAGAAGAGACAGCATCACGCTTGAGAGCATAACCGCCACGCCATAGCTATTGGTCTTTAAGATCATGACATAAAAACCATTCCCGGCCAGATATAGGCAGATGGATAAGACCAGCGTGCTGAGGTTTGGTTCTGATTTCGCAAACACATTGAGCCAATATCCGCCAGCCGCGTAGCTTGCCGTCATGACGCCGAGGATGAGCGCTTGCCATAGCGTACTCATGACTGGCCCCCCATCGCCGGAACCATCTCTTGAGGGGGATGGTCTTGCGCGCAATACAAACAGGCATTGTGGCGTGACCAGGCGTTCAATCCGCACTCTGGGCATGTGTATTTGATGCGTTTACCGGCTTTTGAGGCCTTGGCTGCGCCGCCTGGAGATTGCAAACCGGATGTCGTTGTGAATGAACCGCCAGGCGCCGGGGCGGAGAGAAGCGGCGTCACATGTTCCGGCCATTCAATCCGAAAACCTTGGGCGATCAATTCTTCTGCCGCTTTATCGAACGCGCCGCCCTCAAGAATATAATGGCTCATCTGATCGCCCAGCTCCCGCCCGCCGGGTTTGCCGGTATGGGATGGATGCAGGCCCAGTGCTTTCATCTTCTCGGCCCATTGACGATTGTGATACCGGCCACGACCCGGCGTCCCCAAATACTCCTGCCAGAGATGAACCATCTCATGGACGAGCGTGGAGAGCGTTTCTTTGACCGAGCGCTCTTTAAAATAGGCGGGGTTCAGCGCAATCTCGTCGCAGGTTTTGCCGTCATGCCGCTTAAAGCGATGGCGGCTAAAATAGCCGAAGGAACGTGATTTTCGCTGAAGCGTAATCAGGCAATTGGGCTAGCTACGCTCAAATAGCGCCCAATTAAAATGATCATAGGCATGCTGAAATGCGTCATACGTCTCGCGTGTCGGGACTGCGTTTGGATCAGTTTCAGCGTCTGTGGTGTACACGCCAGACATTGGGAGTTCCTTGCATCGTCAAATCGATGAAAGGAAATCTGGATCATCTCGAAGACCGTTTTCCTCGTGGGGGTGATCCGTAAAAATTAGCGGCGAAATCCATCATAGAATTTCGTCGGAGGATTCGTCGCGCGCCAGGCGGAGGCTTTGCGGGCCTGTTCTTCTGACGACTCGCCATAAGCGCCATGGCTCATTGTGTAGGCCGCATCGCGCGGCGCCGTATAAGCCGGGTCTGTTGGAAAGAGCTTTTGTTTCTCCTGCCACGGCATGTCATGCCTGTATCCTTTGGACATAGATGGTTCTCCATTTATTATGATCAGAGGTGTCTCACAAAACTTCTGTGAACAGACAAATCCTAAACCAGGATTTGGCATTGTTTTCCTCGTTGAGGGTAATGTCTCATAGATTGTGAAATTTGCGCCAGTACAATCATGAGTGTTATTATGGAAAAGTAAGGGGTAGATGGTTACAAGGTGTGCGTTGGTATTCACCCCCGCTCACCTTGCTGAGGAGACATCCTGTCTCCCGCAGACCCCTCTCCGGAATGCGCTAACCGATCACCCGGATTTTCGATCCGTGTATCGCTAAGGGCATTGGTCCAGCGCATTCAGGCATCGAGCCTTCTGCGCTGGAGAGAACGGTCTCGTCCGTTCAATCACGACCATTGGAGAATTCGCTCTCCATTTGGAATAACCATCGATCAGGCCGTATGCCGCCTGAACCTGCACCAGTGTCGAAGTCGCCCGCACTGGACAGCCGAGCCAAGGGAGAACTCAGCGCTCCCTTCGCCAACCCATCGAGCCAGGAGATGTCGCTCTCCTGGCGGGCCATCGATCAAAGGGTGACCCTTTGAAAACCGCATCTTCGCGCATTTGTGCCAGCGTTTATCTCTGGGCCGCGAGGAATTGGGATAACCGTTTTCGTCACAATGGGGAGACATGCGCGAAGAGAAACCAAAACGACCAGCACCCATTCCCTACCGTCCTCCTGCGGAAAAGCGCGAAGCGTTCTTGGCGATGGTCAAATCTTCGGGCCTGTCCACCAATGCCTTTCTCAATGAATGCGTGTTTGGCCGCACGCGTCACCGCCCGGCAGAGCGTTCCATGCTGGGGCAGCTCCTGGGCCAAGCCGGACAGATTTCTGATCAGCTCCGCAAACATGAATGTCATTGCGATGGCGGTTGCCGCTCTGAAATCAATGAAGCGCTCAGCGCTTTATTGATGATCCGGAATGCGTTGATGCAGTTGCTTGGAAGGCGATCTTAATGGGCCTGATCGTTTTCGGATCACAGCGCGGCAACGGTTCAGACCTCGCCACCCATCTGATGAATGGCGAAGACAATGAATATGTTGAGCGCATTGAAGGGCGCGGCAGCGTTGCCGATGATACCCATGGCGCGTTTGCCGAGCACGAAGCCATCGCGCATTCCATGACCAGATGTAAGAAGTACCTCTACAGCCTGTCGATCAATCCTGATCCGCGCCAGGCGCGCTTCACGCATGACCAATATATGGATTATATTGAGCGTGCGGAAGAAAGCCTTGGCCTTATGGGCCAGCCCCGCGAAATCTATAAGCACATCAAAGAGGATAAAGCCGGGCGGTTGCGCGAACACTATCACGTGGTCTGGTCACGGATCGATATCAATGAAGGCAAAGCCATTCATATGGCTTTCGATAAGTCCAAACTGATGAATGTCACGCGCCAGTTTGCGCTCGATCACAATATCAAGCTGCCCGATGGATATCACACGGGCATCGCCAAAGCCGATCAGCTTTCCTTATATGATAAGGCGCAAGTTGATCAGACGGGGATCACCAAAGAAGAACGCATGGAGGTCATCACCGATCTTTGGCGCCGTTCTGATTCCGCATCCGCATTTGTGAGCGCGCTGGAAGATCAGGGCTACATTCTGGCCAATGGCAGGCGCCCATATGTGCTGGTGGACATGTATGGCGGCACAAATGCCCTGCCGCGTATGATCGATGACAAATCGGTACGCGCCAAAGACGTTCAGGCCTTTCTCAAAAATGAGTATCCGCCCGATAGCCTGCCCAGTGTTGATGAGGCCAAGGCGCTTGCAAGGCAGTTCCAGGACGAGAATAAAGCTCTCAAGGCCAGCGAGAAACACGCTCAGGAACTGGAACGCCTCAATGCTTCGCAAGACAAGCGCCGTGATGCGCTGCAAGCTCAGATCGATGCGCAAACCCAAATGCATAAAAAGGAAAGCGAAGGGATTTTTGCAGAACAGTTACGGCAACGCGCCGCGCTCCAGGCCGCACAGGCCCAGGACAAGTTTCAGGTACAGCTCGAACGTACCCAGAATAATCCGAAAGGGCTGGCAGGGTTTTTTAGCAAAGTCTCCGGCATTTCCTTTTTGCGAACCAAACTTCAACAGCATGAAGACCACCGCCGGGGTCGTCGTCATGAGTTGCAGACCAAGACTCTCATGGAGGACCAACTCCACGCCCGTGAAACTCTAACCCGAACACATCATTTGAAAATGTCAGAACTGCGCCGGGCCGAGCGCAACCAGGAGCATGTCTTCACGCGCGAACGCCGAAGCCTCGAAAAGACGTATTCTCGCGAACACGCGCTAGGTTTGCGCAAAGGCCATGACCACATGCCCTCAGTGCATTTGACGCTGACGCCTGGCGGCAGAGCCGCTGCACCACATAAAGCCATGCGTCGGCACAGCTCGAAAACCGTAAAAGAGCCGAATGTGAAAGCCAAGGCTCCGCCAGCGCGCGAGGAAATTGATTTGCGCAATGATTTTACGCTCGCGGCGAAACCCGGCGGTCAATCCAAATCAGCTTCAGGGAAGTCTCCGAAGGCGGAGTTTGAAACACGCCCGCAGGATAAAGGACGAAAGCGATGAAGCTAATCAAATTCCTCGCACCATTCTTGCTCCTCGCGGCGTGTTACCAAGGTATTGAGCAGGGGCTGATGATTGATGCGCTCGATCTCAATTACGAAGCGCAGCAAGCCCTGTTCTGGCTGATCGGTTTTTTGGCCGTCATATTTTGTCTCAACCGGGTCTCGCAACTTCTCAAAGGCCTGTTCGCCGGTGACCTCTAAGCACATTGGCCGCTATTGATGAATTTGGAATGACTTATAAATAAGCCTTATAATATTAATATGAATCATAGAAGAGTCATTTTCTTGACTTTTTATGTCTCATGTGCGATGCTGAGAATGATATGCCGGACGCTCTTCAGATGGGCCCGCGCAGGAGAAAAATCATGGCGCGCGTTGCACAGAGAACCTATTCCAAAGCTTCACAAGAAGCCGCCTTATTGCTCGGTCAGTCTATTAAGCTGAACCGCAAGCAACGCGGCATGTCTGAAAAAGCACTGGCAGAGCGTGTCGGCTGTTCCCGCGCCGCCATTCAGCGCATTGAGCGCGGTGATCTTAAAGTTGAACTTGGCCTTGTTTTTGAGGCCGCCTATCTAGTTGGTATACAGCTCTTTGACCTATCTGAGGAACTGCTTTCCTCTCAGATTGAGCGCGTATCGGACAAGCTTGCTTTACTGCCGAAGAAAATTCGTAAACCTCGAGGCGAGGTGAGCGATGACTTCTGATGCACCAACACAAGCGTATGTCTGGGCCTGGCTTCCCGGCGCAACAGACCCCGTCGTGGCCGGACAGATCACGGAGCAGGGCGATACGATCCAGTTTAATTATGGCCGCTCTTATCTGGAGCGTGAGAATGCTATTGCGCTCTATCTGCCCGAATTGCCCCTAGAGCCGGGATTATTGCCATTGCCGGGCGGTTTAAGCATGCCCTCATCAATCCGCGATGCTGCGCCCGATGCCTGGGGGCGGCGCGTTATCCTCAACCGGACCTTTGGCAAGAAAGGGCCGGAGCTGGATAGGAAAGAACTCTCCGAACTCATCTTTTTACTGGAGTCAGGATCAGACCGAATTGGAGCGCTAGACTTCCAGGAAAGCCCCACGGACTATATACCTCGCCAATCGCAAAACGCGACGCTCGAAGAGCTGATAGACTCAGCCAAACGCGTTGAGGCCGGCATTCCTCTCACCCCTGAGCTGGATCAAGCACTGCATCATGGCAGTTCCATCGGTGGAGCACGGCCCAAAGCGCTGATTGAAAGTGATGATAAGAAATATATCGCCAAATTCTCAGCCAGCAATGATCTCTATTCCGTGGTCAAAGCTGAGTTTATTGCCATGCGCCTCGCCGCTTTGGCGGGGTTGAATGTTGCACCCGTTTCCATGACCAAAGCTTCGGGCAAGGATGTTTTACTGATTGAGCGGTTTGACCGTATCAAGGCCGTGGCCGGATGGCACCGTAAGATCATGGTCTCTGCGCTCACTCTGTTTGGCCTTGATGAAATGATGGCCCGCTACGCCTCATATGAAGACCTCGCGCAAATCATACGTGTGCGCTTCGATCAGCCAAAAGCAAGCTTGCACGAGTTGTTTGCCCGGCTGGTTTTCAACATTTTATGCGGCAATACCGATGATCATGCCCGCAACCATGCCGCCTTCTGGGATGGCCAGAGCCTCACCCTCACCCCGGCCTATGATATTTGTCCGCAAGGGCGCACGGGCCGCGAGGCTTCTCAGGCCATGCTCATCGCCGGTGATAAGCGGGCAAGCCTCTTGCAAACCTGTTTGAGCAATGCTCATCACTTCCTTCTGAAAGAAAAGGACGCCGTCGTGATTGTCCAAAGCCAGCTACAGGTCATACGTGAGAATTGGGACTTAGTTTGCGAGGAGGCCGAACTCACTGAAGTGGATAAAAACCTCTTCTGGGGGCGGCAATTCCTCAACCCCTTCGCATTTGAAGGAGCGCCTGGAAAACTTACTTCAAAAGCATAATGCACCGAACCTCCGCATGACCAAAGATTTTTATCTCATACGAGGAAATTCAATCCCATTACATCGCATCAAAGGCCATCAGTAAACCAATAGGAGATAAACTGATGACTTTTGCAGTTAATGGCCGGGTTTATCCCCGCCAGCCCTCTTTAGATATACGAACGCATTTGTTTTTGTGCGCGATAAAAAACGCCGCGAATGGTTTTCCCCATTCTCAGGCGCTGGCGCTTGTTGGACCGCCCGGCACAGGTAAGACAACGCTCGCACAAGAGATCAGTCGGGATATGGGCGCTTCCGTGCATATGCTTCACGGCAGCACGTTGGGTGGCCCCTATGAAGGCATGGCCAGCGATGTGTTGGCTGAAGCCTATCTCACAGCCGCCTATGATGAGAGCGGTTTCATCTCGGTCCTGGTGATCGATGATATTGAAACCGGGGATGCCAACGCGGACCAGAAAATCGCTGGCACCAGTTCGCGCCACCTGGTCATCGGCATGCTGATGGCACTGGCGAACAACCCGTTCGAACTCATTCGCGGCGTTGCCGGACGTTCCATGAAGAAAAGCAGCCCCAAACGCGCCCCGGCGCTCATTTACACGTCGAATGCGCTCGACGTTCTAAGTGAAACCATGCTCCGCGCCGGACGATGCTGGATGTCCACTGTGGACCCTCACGGAGAGGAACTTCAAGCGATTGTCGCTGCGATGTATTCGCAATGCTCGCAAAGCCAGATTGCGTCCCTAGTCTCTGCGTTCCCGGAAGAGACGCCAGCCTTCTTTGCAGAGATCGGGAATGTGGTGACGCGTGCCCGCGCCGAACACATCGTGCAGACCTGGAAGGGTCCGTTTGGCGAGCTGGATTTTGCGGCTCTTGGTGCTGAGTTTTCGAGCGCCAAAGGGCATGCTGGCTTTGAGCAGTTGATGGAGGCGGCTGAAAAGCTCGCCAGCGTGGATCGTGCGCAGTCATTTCTGAAAACAGCAGCATAAGGGAGAAATCAAATGCAACTCACCCTTGCTCAAGTCGATATCCAGACGAAAATCCGCCAGCTCGTTCTGCAGGCTACAGCGCTGGAATTCGTATTCATTGCAGCTGACAAAGCCGATGTTCGTTTCTTCACCCAAAACATGGCGCAGATGATCGATCAGAAAATGATCAACGGGCTTGAGATCGTCGTGAAAGAAAACGGCGATCCGATAGCCGGGTGCACATTCCGGATCGATTGGGCGCGTCATCAGGGATTGTGCGAGGTTGAAGGGGAGATCGCCATCGACGAGCTGGCCGATGGTGAAATCTACTTCTCTTCACGCGAAATCCTGGCGGTCTTTAAGCGCTACATTGATGCGGTCTATGCGCGCTGCTCCAATCCTGAAATTGAGCTGTGGTGGTTCTCGAACCCGGCAGTGAAAAATGCGATGGGCGCCGAGGCATTTTACGGCGCGGTTGGGCTTAACCACGACCCGCAAGAAGCCGCCAAGCATGCCCGCGAATATGAAGTGATCCGTACACTTAAGAACGTCAATGCCAAAAAAGGCCGCTTTAAAGCTCTGGATTTCATCGACACACAAGAAGCCAAAGGCGGCGTCTGGTAGAAAGGAGAGGACCAACAATGATGCTAAATACGGATGATTTACTCGATACGGCAATGGCCGACTTGCTGGCCATTGAACAAAAATACGCCTGCGGCGAGGACGTCAAGCAGCTTCCCCCGCCGCCTTTACGTCTTCTTACCTTCGATCCAGAGGAAGACGATGAGCAAGAAGAGGGTAACTAGAATAAGCGTTCGAAGGTGAAAGCGCCCGGCTCTCATGCCGGGCGCTTTTTTGTGGAACGCGTTCAGTCCTTGCGGAGAAATAAAACATCGAGCCTCAGAGCTGAAACGCTCAGGCTCAGATTGATTTCCACTCGCATAGAAATGTGTTTTTGCAGTGTGCTCATACTTTAGGCTCCTTTGGTCTTTAGGCGTGCTGGAGTGCTTACGCCTTTCTGAAAGCCCCCACCGCAAAGGCGGGAACGCTTCACGCGCGGCCCCGGAGCCGTATGAGCAAAGGATGAGCTTTATCAAAGACGCATGACGATACATGCGAATGGAACCTGATCTTTAAGCTTAATCCGAATTTCAAGCCCCTGATCCAATAGCCGCGCTACGCACTGGCCCGCACCAAAAGCCGTGTAGTGCGCAGCAGGCTCGTAAAACTCACGCGGCTTTGGGGCGCTTGCTCTTCGGAACGCGCCTCTAAAATCGCCCCGCTAAACGAACGTGCGGGGCGTTGTTTGATTTTAGACGCTCGCCGCTGGGCAGAGGTTCATGCGCAACCTTTATAAGAAAGGATGTTTGCCATGACGACCTCGTATTTGAAACGTCAATACACGCTCTTTGGAAGGGAAGATCAGAGCTTTACCGGTTTTGTTGCAGAGGAAATAGAAAACCGTACCAAGAGCATTTTGAAATCGATTTCAAAGGCCCCGAAAGATCATCAGGGAAAACCTGTCCTCTACACGGTACTCAGACATGTTTCAGCCTCTGGCATGAGCCGGAGCATTTCAGTGCATTATTTTGATTTGGAATATGGGGACATGCGCCAATTGAATTATGAGTGTGCGCTGCTTTTGGGTTTAGCCCTTGATGAAAAACATGAAGGCGTGAAGATCAAAGGCGCAGGCATGGATATGGGATTTGCGCTAATCTACGACCTGTCCTCCAAACTATTCTCTGACGGATACGCCATTTCACAGCGCTGGTTGTAGCCCAACCAGCCTCTACACATGTTGCGGGACCCTGATTTCGCTTACTTATCGGTTGACGCCAAGTCTTCTCACGTCAACTAAATAGTTGACATATAGGTTTAAAATGTATTCTAATAAGTATACGCTAAATGCCTTGGCGTCAACTGATAGGTAAGCATATGAGCATGAAGCAGACAGTCCAGAAGCAGCGTCAGGCCCGAATTGATCGGGCAGCGGATGCGCGTGCGCGTGCTTTGGAAACGCCTTCCGAAGGCTGGATTGCTTTGGTGCGATCCGCACTTGGCCTGTCAGCGGCGCAGCTTGCCCGGACCATGGGCCAGACCCGCGCCAATATCTCAAAAACGGAGCGGGCCGAACTCAGTGAAGGCGCTAGTATACGAACCCTGAAAGCCGCCGCCGAGGCCATGGGGTGTAAATTCGTCTACGGTATCGTCCCGCGGGAAGGCGGCATTGCTGATCTGATTGAGGCGCAGGCGAGGAAAAAAGCCGCCGCCGTGGTTGAGAACGCCAGCACGCATATGGCGCTTGAAAAACAGGCCCTGACCAAAAAACAACAGAACAAAGAGATTGAGCGCATCACACAAGAATTGATGCGCGACATGCCTTCAGATCTTTGGGTGAGTGAATGAGCGGGATTGGCGAAGAACCAGAAGGTGCAACGTCGCTCGATCCGGATGAGCTTGTGAGGGCCGTAAGTACAAACACATCACCACGCGTGGCGAGTTGAATGAGCTGGAACAGGTCAATGTTCAAAACGGCTTGCTATGGCTTCGCCACCGCCGGAGCCGTCAGGATGTATTGAGCGAGGCGTTTATCCTGGAACTCCACCGCCGCCTGTTTGGTGAAGTCTGGGCATGGGCGGGTAAGTTTCGCCTTACCGAAAAGAATATCGGCGTCGATCCCATACAGATTTCCGTGCAATTACGCATGTTGCTGGATGATGCACGCTATTGGGCGGAGCATGACACCTATCCGTCATTAGAGGCGGCGGCACGGTTTCATCACCGGCTGGTTCAGATCCACTGTTTCCCAAATGGCAATGGTCGCCATGCGCGGATCATGACTGATGCCTATCTTCAGCAACGCTGGAATCATCCGCCGATAGACTGGGCTGGCGGGTTTGATCTGATGAAGGACAATACGCGTCGCGAAGACTATATTGCAGCATTGAGAGCCGCTGATGCCTTGGATTTTTCTTCTATTCTAAAAATTGTTGGAGCTGAGTGAAGACTGATGCCTGATTATGATTTTCACCAACTCTCTCCACTCGATCTTGAGCGGCTCGCGCGAGATCTACTGCAAAAGGAATGGTCACTTCGTCTCGAAAGCTTCAACGCTGGCCGTGATAGGGGAATAGATCTCAGATATTCCAGCGATCCGGACAATTTCATTGTACAGGTTAAGCACTATCTCCGAACCGGCTTGGCCGGTCTGGTCTGCGCCCCTGTTGGTCCCTCATTTGAATGGAGAGCCCGTCTAGAAGGGTAGAACGTATACGTTCTACGAGATGAGGAGGTCGAGATTCAGCGAGGAACAGATCATATCGATCTTGGCCGAACAGGAACGCGGTGAGCGGACGAGCGAGATGTGTCGCCGTCACGGCATCAGCTTGGCAACACTCTACAAATGGAAAGCAAAGTTCGGCGGGGTGGACGTATCTATGCCTGCAAAAAATCCTTCCTGAGGGCCGACAATATCGTTGTCGATCTGCTCGCGTATTCTGTCTGGTGACCCAGGGCCATCCGTACTGCTCGCGCGCGGAGCGCCTCTGGATAACGTGTTCCGTTCTTCGTCTTTCCCATGACCCAGTATTCTTACTTCCGGGTCTCCGGAACAACCAGGACGGATCAGTTGTCGCGAACTGGTGCGGGTTGATAGGGTATTGAACAAGTGAGAAATTTTACTCAGCACTGCAGTTTTATGTATTGCTGCGACATTTTGGGTTGATTGTCCCGATAAAGCTTCCTACGAGATACACTGCAGGGGGGAAATCCCAGCATAAAGATCATTAGGGGCGGTCCTGCGGGCTGTGTCTATATTAATCCGTCGTCAGAGAGGGATGGTGGAAGCGTGCGCCTTTTTACACGGTTTAAATCTGCTCCAGTGAAGTCAATGAAGTTGTTTGCCGGGTTGGCGGCAAGCGTGGCTGTTGGCACCGCGCCGATTGCGTCAGCGCAGATGATGATGCTCCCTGGGCAGTATGGTGTCACCCCATCGGGGGCTGCGACCTATACAATCCCTATTGAAGTGCCGCCCGGGACGGCGGGCATGACTCCATCCCTGACGCTCAACTATTCTAGTCAGCAGGGGAATGGCCTTCTCGGGGTAGGGTGGAGCCTCGGTGGCTTGCCATCCATCGGCCGCTGCGGGAAAACCATTGCCCAGGACGGCGTCACCCGCGGTGTGCGCTTCGACGGTCAGGATAAGTTCTGTCTCGATGGGCAGAAGCTGATTGCGGTCAGCGGGAGTTACGGCGGGAATGGCACGGAATACCGTACGGAAATCGACGGGTTTTCGAAGATTGTCTCTTATACGGAATCGGGGATCACAGGGCCAGCGAAGTTCAAGGTTTGGACCAAGTCCGGCCAGGTAATGGAGTTTGGCTACACTTCAAATGCTCGCATGGTGGCAAGCGCCCAACAAGACGTGGTGCGTTCATGGGCAGTGAATAGGATAACAGACGTCAAGGGGAACTACTTGGCTGTTGCGTATCACAATAATGTGGCAACGGGTGAGGCCTACCCGACACGCATTGTCTATACTGGCAACGATAACGCAAACCTTAATCCCACGAAATATGTTGATCTCGATTATGAAGATCGCAGCGATGATAGAGTGCGCTATCTGGACGGTTCGAAGATAACCACCACCAAACGGTTGAAGGCGGTTCGCACCTATTTTGATGGCGTTTTCAACCCGACCTTTGGCCCTCTAAACGGAACACTTTCGCGAGAATATAATCTCACTTACCAAGAGAGTGCCGCTACAAAGCGCAGTGTTCTGAAGGACATTGAGCTGTGCGCCGGCACAGGAAATGATCAGACCTGCCTCCCGAAAACCGAGTTTGATGTCACGACGTCGAGCTTTGGGTTTGCGAGTGGTTTGGTGAACAAGTTGCCAACTAACATCCTTAAGGCGACTGCTGAATATCAGTTATTTCCAGCCGATTGGAATGGTGATGGTGTCACTGACGTTCTGGCGTGGAAGAAGGATACGGGCGCTAATATTTGGTATATCGGCAATGGTAGTGGAGATTTTACGAACGTTCCTAATCCAATCGCAACATCAAAGCTGGTGGGAGGAAATGGTGAACTCCTGTTTGGAGATTTTGATGGTGATGGGCTCCCTGACTTTTTCTGGAGGGAGAGGAGTAACGGGCAAAATTACTACTTTATAAATAATTCGTCTGGGACGACTGTTGCTTTCAACAGTTATTCAAACAAAGTGGATCCTGCAGATGTTGTGTGGGGGGATTTTGAGAGTGGTGATTGGAATGGTGACGCATTAACAGACTTTGTTTGGTTCGACAGTGATACCGGCGCTAATAAATTGTTTGTGCTCGATCAAAGTTTTAACGTTTCCACTTCAAATAATCCTGTTGATCCTAGTGAACTGGATGAGATTGAGGCATACTATCCCTGTTCGACGCAATTGCTGTGCCTTGGCACTTTTAGAACTCGATTGAGAGTGGCGGATTGGAACGGAGATGGTGTTACGGATATTCTTTGGGATAGAGAAAAGCCGACGGGAACGACTGGTACTAACGGGCTCACGTCGGTTTGGGGATTCGGCAATGGCGATTTGACATTTGAGTTGGTAAATTCCTCCGTACCCATTATTACACATTTCGGCGCTAGCGCGTTTAAGGCCTTGCGGCAACTGATGCAGGATTGGAATGGGGACGGGCTGGCTGATTTAGTGCGTCTGGATAAAGATGATGGCGAAAGCACACTTCTTGTGCACCAAGGCTTGGGCTCGTTTGCTGAAGATTCCAATTTGATCCCGGTTAGTGTTGTTCAGGGAGATGATAACGTCTTTTATGTTGGTGATTGGAATGCTGATGGTCTTGACGATATTTTACGTTATGATTTTGGCACGGGGTCCACTAGTTGGCAGATGAACGAAGGGGATGCGAGTTTTTCCCCCAAGGTTTCTAGCATTCCTTCATCTGATCTCGATGAGGTCGGGAGCTTTTATCCCGGTGATTTTAACGGTGACGGTTTAACTGATATGCTTTGGGTGGGTGCGCAGCACGGCACGAACCGCCTTTACCTAAACACCTCCACTGTCCCTGACTTGCTTGAGACGGTCACCACGGGGCTCGGGTCAGAGACGACGTTCGTTTACAAATCGGGCACGGACGCCAGTGTGTACACGAAGGATAGCGGTGCCAGCGCGGCGACTTATCCCGATGTGGATTTCATTGGCGCTATGCAGCTTGTGTCTCAGGTGGACTCCGATAATGGCGTTGGTGGCACCTACAGCTCCACATACGAGTATTTAGGCGGGAAGTACCATGCAAAGGGCAGGGGTTTCTTGGGCTTCCGTCAGTACAAGGTGCGTGATGAGCAGATTTGCCAAACGACCAATGCTTCGATCTGTGTTGAGCAAACTCAAACGTTCCGTCAGGATTTTCCATTTATCGGCGCTTTGAAGGAAGACAAGAAGGTTCTTGGTTCCGTTGTCCTTAACGAAACCACAAACACCTATGATGATAAGAGCTGGGGCCCGCAATATTCCAGACGCTACTTCCCGTTTCTCAAAAAATCAATCGAGCGGGCGAATGATCCAGGGGGTAATTTAAATGATCCCAATAATGATCTTCCGACCGTCACCACTGAATATTTTGGCGACATCAATAGCACGCCCTCGGACTATGATGATTTTGGCAATCCTCTTATCGTTGTGGTCAAAACCGGGACTGATGCTGACCCTGACGCGGGCGGAACCAAGACCACGATCAATGAATATCTCAATGAGACCAGTGGTGGGAAGTGGCAGATTGGCCGTCTGACCAATACCAAAGTGACTTCTCAGGTGCCGGAACCTGATCATCTCACACTGATGAACGCGGCGACTGGCGCCGGTGCTGGGGCGGCGGGTTCTGGTGGTGATCCTGAGCAACAGATCCCTGATCCCACGCCCCCTGCGGAGATCTTTGGTGAGGTCGTTGTCGTGAGCAATGTCGTGGGGACAGAACTGCATGCGGAATTAGAGGGGACATATGACGCTCCGCCAGTGGTCATTGCCCTGCAGCAAGACGCTCCTAATACGCCCCAAGGCAACCCGATGGTGAATAGCGTCGTCTCATCCCGTGTGGAGTTCGACGCTGGTTCGAATAAATATCGCGTATATGTGAAGCAAGTCCCAGCAAGAAATGTCGGTGGCGGGTCGTCATCTGCGCTCATTGCCAGAGACATTGCGGTGATGGTCATGAAACCGGGCACCCATATATTGCCGAGTGGCGAGACGGTTATGGCGGGGCTGCACCCAGCGACACTGGTCTGCGAACGGGCCGCAGGTGGTGCGGCGGATCCGCTCTGCTACGGCAACAATTTTAGTGCCAGTACTATCTCTTTCGATGATGGGGCGGGGGGATCTGCGTTTTCGACGTCGCCCATCTTGCTCACCCATGTTCAAGAAGCTGATGAATATACCGTGCCGCGCGTGCTAAGTGTTACGGCCGTTGGCGCAGAGGTGGGGTTTCAGTATGATGAGCTAAAGACCAACTCTCTCTTCCCGTCGGGCACCAACACCGTTACTGGCCCAGATGGGACGAGAACCGTTGGGTGGGTCGCTCTCCTGGCCGGTGAGGCCGATGGCGATAATGGATTATCGTTGCTGGCGGGTAAGCTGGCAGCTGCCGACCATACAGATCATACGCAGTCCTATCCCAGCAGTTTCGTTGCGACGAGTGGTGGCAATGTGCCGCTTGTGCTGGCGAGTATGACTACTGCTACTGGAATCGATCCGTCGGAAGCTCGCCTCAATGGTCTTACGACCTCAGGGTTTGTCGCTCATGTTTTGGAAGAGCAATCAGAGAATGCTGAACTGACCCACTGGTCTGATGAAAGCATCGACTGGGTCGCTTTCACAGGGGAGGGCACCTTCACCGGCGGGAACAGCGGTGGTGGCGATCCAGATCCTGACCCCAATCCCCCAAACCCTAGCAGTAACGCCGATGCGGTCGGTGAAGTTGTCCTGGTGCAGAGTGTTGATGGTAGCTTCAAAACACACTCTTTGTCGGGGGTATATGACACGACGCCGGTCATCATTGCGATGCCGCAGGATGTCCACAGCCCATCAGCGCAGCCAAACCCCATCGAGAACAGCTATATCCATGCGCAAGTTCAGCAGGCGACGGATGGCACATATGAAGTCTCGGTGCGTCAAATTCCCTCCAACTATGACAATGCTGGGGTTCAAACGCCGACGACCATCACCCCTCGCGATGTCGCCATCTTAGTGATGAAGCCGGGGTCCTGGATACTGGATGGGGGACTGACCGTTGAGGCGGGGCTGGTGACCACTAGCGGCGCTTGCGTCGTTGACAGTAATTGCTTTGATGCGGCTCATACGACTGTGCCATTGTCTGCGAACTTTAATGCGGTGGACCCCGCAGTATTGGCCCATCCGCAAAATGCAACGGTCTTCACGGTGCCGAGAGTTCAGAACAGGACTGCGACGGGTTTTGATGTTGCTTTCCAATATGATGAGCACAACGTCCCTTCCGGGTCGCCGGCCGGGCAGGAGGTGATCGGATGGGTTGCGATTGAAAAAGGTACAAACAATAGTGTGGGTAATGCCGATGGTGCACCCATTACTGTTACCAGCAAGACCCCCGGTAGTATCACCCAAAATGAAGCATCCGTTTGGGTCACGGGCTTCTCGTCATCCAATCTTGTCTTCGCCAATTTCGCTACCGGCGGCGGTCAAGATGTGGGGCATGTCCGTATTCGTAAGAACGCAACGGCAAGTTTCATGGCGCATATTCTAGAGGAGCAGTCTCAGGACACCGAGCTGACACACTTCTTCAAGCGCATTAGCTACTCAGTATTCAGCGGCGAGGCCGTGTTCGAGGAACAATAACCCTCGGTCATTTGTCCGGTACGGCACTTTCCCGGGGTGACGGGGATAGGAAAAAGGAACAACAAAGCGATGAACAAGACGATGATCAGTATAGCGCTAGGGGCGGCAAGCATTATCGGCACTGCTTGGGCCCAGTCGGGGGAGACCTGGTGGTACTGCACCAATGTAAGCGGGGCGACCGCTTCCGTCTCTCAAATCTTCAGGGGTGATGTGCTTAATCCATCTGAGTACCAAATTGTTCAAGACGAGATCGTAATGGGCTGGCAGCAGCTATTGGCTGATCGCGGCGTCGTCGTTGGCACCGCTCTGTGTACGTCTACCGGTACCGAGGCGCAGGCCACCACAAGCCGCTCCGATTTTATCCAGGCGAACAACGCCGCCGTTCTTGACTAACGGGCTGCCGGTGGCGCGTCACCGGCGGTCATTGCAACCACATACCTGTCTTTGACCTCTTGAGGGGGAGAATCGAATGAAAACGGACTGCCAAATCGGGGATGCCCGGCACAGCCTTGTCATTCGTTGTCTGATTGTTGTCCTCGCACTCGTCACGGGGGTGACGACGGCGCACGCGACTGTGAGTGGCACGAGAGAGTCGAGCTTTGAGTACGATCCCACCACAGGGCTTCTCACCAAAGAGATTATCGAACCCAATGACGCCAACTTTCGCGTCGAAACTGAGCATCTTTACGATGCGTTTGGGAATACCACGAAGGTCATCACGACCGGCAATGATATGGGAAACAGTAAGGATATCGCGACTCGTCAGTCCGAGACCACCTACTACGGCGCAGGCAGTTCTTATCCGGCGGGTCAGTTCCCGCGCTTCGTCAATAATGCTTTGGGCCATCAAGAAGAGTGGGTGTCCTATGATGAAGCGACCGGCTCTCCCACGAAGCAAAAGGGCCCCAACGGTCTTGAGAGCGAATGGGAATATGACGCCCTCGGCCGGGTGACGAAAGAAATCGCTCCCGACGATAGCTATGTCACCTATCAGTACAAATACTGTAATGAAGTCACAGGCAACGATGCGTGCCCCACGGGGATTCACGCGGCCTACGTCATTATCGCGGAGTCCAAAGATAGCAACAATAACCAGAACGCCCCACGTTCCCGTGTCTACTATGACAGCCATGGTCGTGAAGTCGCATCTGACACACAGAGCTTCGATGGGACGAATGGGAACGAGTATATTCGCGCCCGCACAGAATATGATGCCAAGGGACGGACACTTCGTGAGAGCCGCCCTCATCTCGCATCCGATGCCAATCCACTCTATTGGACCTCTTACGCGTACGACTCCATCAACCGGGTGACCGAGGTTACCCTCCCGGATCAGTCAAAATCGACCACGCAATATTTTGGTCTGCTGACCATCGTGAAGAACGATAAAGATCAGCAAACCCTGACGTCGAAGAACATGCGTGGCGAAGTCATTGGCGTAAAACAGTTGGCGCCGAATGGTGGTTTTCTGACATGCACGCTCTACTACTACGACGCCTTTGGAAACCTAACGGCCATCCGTGTGTTGGATCCAGATCAGATAACTGGATCGACGGACACAAGCTTCAGCCAAACTGGTCTCAACCTCAATGTCACTGTCTTCGAATATGACAAGGCGGGGAATAAGGTCAAAAGCTACGACCCCGATATGGGGATTTGGTCCTACGAGTATAACGTCCTTGGGGAACTGATTAGCCAGACCGACGCTAAAAATCAGACCACCACCATGGCCTACGACCTCCTCGGTCGGCCCACCACCAGGACGGAGCTGACGGGGAACATCGTCTCCACCTGGACCTACGACAATGGGCCCACCGGCATCGGCAAGTTGCATACCGCGATACGCGATGGGCATACCCAGACGGTTCAGTATGATGTCCTCGGTCGTCCAGATCAAATCACGTCGGCCCTCACCGGCGACGTGCCCGAGACCTACACTGCGACCTATGACGCGAGTAGGCGTCTGAACCAGGTCGAATACCCCTCCGGCCTTGAGGTGAAGTATGAATACAATACCCGCGGCTACGAACACCGCCTACGGAATGTGGCAACCAATGCTGTTCTGTGGGAGGCAGCCGAGTTCGACCACGAACTTCGCCTGACTAAGGAGAAGTTCGGCAACGACGTCATTACGGATCGAACCTATAAGCAGGACCAGGGCACGCTAAGCACGATCAAGGCGGGGCTTGATAATGGTCTAGGGACCAATACAGCAGCGAATAGTGACGTCGCTGACTTTCTTTACAGCTTTGACGCGCTGGGTAACCTCACCAGCCGATGGGATTTTGCTCAACCATCTCACTTGATTGAGATGTTCTCCTATGACCACCTTAACCGGTTGGAATGCTATGCTGAGGCTGCCGGCATCGCGGTATGCGGAAGTGCCGGGACACAAAACATTAAAACCGTCACCTACGACGCGACGGGGAATATTCTGACGAAGACTGATGTTGGAACCTATCAGTATGGGTATCAGCAGGGGGGCTTTGGCGTCTCTCGTCCCCATGCGGTGACGATGACCAGCATGGGGGGAATGGACACCCATTATAGCTATGACGCGAATGGGAACATGATCTCCAGCGGGACGCTGGACGGTGCCAATTTGGATCTGTCCAATAGTCGGATCATCACCTGGACGAGCTTTAATAAAGTCAAGCAGATCTATGACGGGACTATTGTGGACCCGGCGGCCCGTGTGTCGAGCTTCACCTATGGGGCCGAACGTCAGCGGGTGAAGATGATCTCCTCCCGGGGCAGTACGTTCTACTACGCGGCCTTTGGGGTGATGTCGGAGAAGCTGTTGAACAGCCCCGGCGGTGCGACAGAGATCTGGACGGACTATCTTTATGCTGGTGGCGCCATGGTGGGCAGCCATGTGACGACAGACGACCCTCAAGCGGGCATCGATCGAAAGACCAGCTGGTTCATCCTCGACCACTTAGGCTCCGTGGCGGTGATCACCGATGATGCCGGTCTGGTGACCGAGCAGCTGTCCTATGACGCTTGGGGCAAACGGCGTCACCCTGATGGTCAGGACGATGGGGCCGGGGCCCTACCGAGTACGAACTTCACGCAAACGGCGATGACCCGGGGCTTCACGGGCCATGAGATGCTGGACGATAGCGGCCTCATCAACATGAATGGCCGGGTGTACGACCCGTCCCTCGGGCGTTTCTTGTCAGCCGATCCGATTATTCCAGATCTCTACATCGCCCAGGCCCTTAATCGGTATACCTATGTAATGAATAACCCGCTGTCCTATACGGACCCAAGCGGACATATCTTTGGGGCGATTTTCGCTATCTTTAAGCTCGTGGTGGCGAAGCTTGTGGCTATCGCGCCGACATTGCTACAGATCGCGAACGTGCTGGCGAATCCCTTAGCGGCTGCCATCAAGGGCGGGCTGGCTATCTTAGGGATTAAGGGAGCGGCTGCGTCCGTTCTCGCTGCGGGAATACAGATAGGGATACAGGGAGGAAATCTAACCGATCTCTTCACCACGGTTGCGCTTAATTTTGCTGAAGGATGGGCTCAGGAATTCGCCGGAGCAGTTGGGGATTTGTACGGCGAGGTCGGCAGTCTCGGTAAAGAGGTCGCCCGTGCGGTGACCCATGGGGTCGTCCAAGGGGGAATCTACGAAATAAGCGGTCGCGAGTTTGAGGCGGGGTTCCTCGCAGGGGGGATGTCCTCGTTTGTCGGATCGGTTGGGATCAGTTCTGACTGGAAAGACGGTTATGGCGAAGCTGTCAGCATGATTGCGGGCGCAGCGGGCTCAAAACTCGGCGGTGAAAAGTTTGTCGACGGTGCAAATACTGGCTCTGCTGTGTGGGTGTATAATCATACTGCTGACCATAGTAATGGCGACAATTTGGATCGCGTTCAGGGGGTCCTTGATGTTGTCGGCTTGATTCCGGTCTTTGGTAACGCAGCAGATCTTGCAAATGCCGCGATTTATACCGCACGCGGTGACTATGCCGGGGCGGCCATGTCTATGGGGGCGGCGGTACCTGGTGCTGGTCTGGCTGCTGGCGGTGCGAAAATCGCTAGGCGCTTATTTAGAGGGAAGACTCGACAAGCTGCCATTGATGCGCATCGAAAAGCTGACGGCTCGCTTAATTGTGCTTACTGTGATAAAGTGCTTACTGAAAAGCCAGGAAAGCCGAATTCCGTAACTGTTGATCACGTACAGGCCCACAGCAAGGGTGGGCCGACGACAGTTGCAAATTCAAAGCTTGCTTGTAAATCCTGTAACAGTTCAAAAGGGAAGAAGGACTTAGGAACTGAATGGACACCACCGAACGAAAGGTGATGGAATGAGTAGTGAGATAAGTTTTGCAGGATACAGCTATTCTCCAGACAAAGCATGTCTAATTTGTGAACATGTTTTTGATAGAAGTG
>CALFRH010000062.1 GCA_937919225.1 uncultured Parvularcula sp. | reverse complement strand
GTATCCCCGCTCCGCGACAAGGCCCATAATATTCGCGTTATTTTTATTGAGGGAAAATCGTCGGATCCGCCGGGTTGCTGCCAAAGAAGACTTCAACAGCGTTCAAAAACTCATCGGCATCCCGATCAATTCCAACTCGTCGACCCTCCCCGGGCGGCACGCACATAAACGTTAGGACATTGCCAGAAGCGGCCGCAACGGACTTAAGTTGGGTCAACGTGATGCCACTTTCTGCCACCTTATCCGTATCAAAAGTACCGTCCGCGACCATGACCGCGCCGCGCATCTCACCATCGATGAGGCCGGTGACCACCAGATCGCATTCCTCTCGCGGGGCTGTGATAGCCGCCCGCGCAGCGAGCAAATCAATGCGGGCCTCAACAGCTTCATCATCACTATTGTCGGCGCTCAATGTGACTTGCTGACCAACAATCGGGAAAAGCTCGCTATCCATGGCAAAAACGAAATCGATGACATTGGCCTTGGCCTGGGCGCTGGCAAAGAAAAACCCGGCACTGCCCGCTTTGGGACCAAGGAACGTATCCAATGTATCAACGGCACCATCATGGGTGAACCCAAAACCGCGGATTTGATCGCCCATATGGACATCTTGCTCGGCCGCGTTGTCGGTACTGCCGAAACGCCCGACCTTCGTATACATATTTCGCAAATGAGGAATCTTAAAATCCTCAGCGACTTGATCGCCCTCAACGCTCATCAAGCCGTTTGTACCAAAACGATTATTGGTTTCATCCAACTCATGGCATTGTGTACAGCGCAATTGGCCACGATTGCCGCCAGTTGTACCAACGGTAAGATAGGTGTTGCGACCATCGGCCTGCCCTGCTGTCAGGCTGTTATCGAGGTTACGGATTGGATTGGGGGGATAGGAAATTTCAAGGGCAAACTTTGCGAAGAGGTCCATTTGTGCCTCAGAAAGCTGTGCATTGCGACCAAGCAAGCCTTCAAAAGCAGGATTGAAATCCTCAAAGGCCTGCTCTTCCAACGTTTCATCCGCATCAGCACTAACGCCGGTCCGGTCGCCGCGCCAATGCATAGGACCATTCCCTGCCAGTCCCCGCAAAGACTGCGTGGTCATCGGGCCTTTCATCGGGTGGAATTCGGCCATGGCTCCAAAGCCAATGGCATAGTCGCGGGGATTATCTTTGACCACGCCGCCCGGCTCCCCCAGATCCCAGGCAAGTTGATCAGCATCCCCAAAAATATGGCAGCTGGCGCAGCTATGGTCCCCGCGGGACGAGCTGAGTTCTGCGTCATAAAGGAAAGGCCGGCCGTCGACGACATGGCTGGGCTCAGGATTAAACATTTGAAGATGAGCCGTCTCGGTAAGGCTCACCATATCAACAGTGGAAATGCCATTGTCGAACCGCGTGAGCACATAAGCTCGGCCGCGCGCCTCATCCAGAACCAACCCCGTTGGACCACCGCCGGTCAGCTTTACCTGGCTGCTGGCGGCAACGGTGAAGCTGTTATCCTCCAGCGCCGATGTGGCGTAGCGCAAAATTTTCCCGTTACCGAAAGACACGGCGTAAATGTCGCTGCCGTCAGAGGTCACAGCCATTTCGAGGATCTGTGACGTGGCCAAAGAGTTTTCCGTCGCTGTCCCAAGCTCCTGATCGTAGCTAGTGATATGCTTGTTGAGATTTCGGTGCGTTACACCGCCATCAATGATAGATATCCTTGTGCGGACCATATCACCACGAACACTGGTTCCAACGGCGCCACGGCCCTCAAAGCGGACCTCGTTACGGGCTTCGGTGTTGGAGACATAAAGCGCGCCCGTGACCGGATTGGCGGCCATGTTGAATAGGGTCGTCCCAACGCCCGAATGGCGTACCGTCACGGTCGGCGTTGCGGCGCTAGCGTCAATTTCGAAGACGTCATAATCGGGCAGGTTAAATAGAACCCGATCGTTCCAGACTTTCCCGGCGACCCCGGTGGTCGGATCGCCATTGTCTTTCCAGTCTGTGCCATCAAAACGCACGATCAACCCTGTTTCAGGAGCGGTAAACCCTTGTACATTTGCCGTTGGCGGCGGTTTGTCTAACCCACCATTATCGCGATCAGCGAAAAGGGTTGTCGTCTGATTGCCCGAATGGAAGGCGGCCGCATAAACAGTATTTCCGTCTGGCGACACGGCCAGGGCACGCGGTGTGTCAGCAAAAAGATTGGTGATGGCGACAGGCGTTCCGCCCTCAGCAGCACCCAGATCATTGATATCAAATACCCAAACGTCGGCACGCCCCACACCGTCTACGGTTAGCTGTGGGTCGAAAGGGGCATTTTGCCCCCGATGGGCCGTGGTGATAAAAGCTCTATCTCTAGCCGATCCGGCAAAGACAATATCCCTCGGCTCATCGCCTACATTCAGTGTTCGGATGACAGCGGGAACGAGGAGCGATGGGTCAACAATGCTGATATTATCCGACAAGTGATTAACCACCCAAATCCTGTTGTTCGGGTCAACAGCAACGGACACCGGCTCAAGGCCGACTGTAACGGAGGTGTTGTAGACAGGCCCCTCATTCGTCAGATCAAAAATTTCCAGACGGCTATCAGGCGTATTCACTGCATAAAGCTGGCTGCCATTCGCGCTGATAGCCAGCGGTCGAACCTGTCCGCTTTCAAATATAACCATGTCTGTCGCGGTTTCGACGATAGATTGTACGGGCTCATCGGTTGGGTCACCCATTATCAAGTCATCCCCGCCACGACCTTCGATGAGATCGCCGTCGGAGCTGCCAATGATTACGTTCCCAAGATCGCTTCCAACAATTCTGTTTGCCGGAGCAGCACTGGGTTCAGGGGCTGAAAGAGATTGTGTCGCCGGGGCTGATTGTCGAAATTCCAGACGAGCTGGCGGCTCATCGCTCTGCTCGCCTTGTTCTTTACACCCCGAAGACAATGCGAGAATCAAGGTTAACGAAGCGAAGAGAAATGCTTTCTTCGACTGTTCATTGGATGACAAGAATTCAGTATTATTTGCAACTCGCATCATTGAACCACCATACGGCGTGACCTCCCCCCATCAGAAGGCTTCAACAAAGTTCAAAGAGCGTGTTACATTTATCCGATATATTCCACCAAAAAATGTCGCAATGGCGTGATGATCTCGCGGCGTTTTTAAGAATAAGCAGCGACAGGGGGGATATGGGGGCACTCCTCCTCCTGGAGCCGCGAAGCCCGCGCGGCGGGAAGCGGTTTTGACCTTTCTCGACGAGATCAAAAGCTAACGCGGCAAACGTGAAGCAGCCTCCTCGAATAGAACCCCCACCGAGGTCATTGCTGCCAAAATCTTGAAGGACTTATGGACAGAGCCCCCGGTAGAGGCGGTGATGTGAACGACCGATCACGCGAGCGCGGTGATGGACGCCAGCACCGACAGGACAACAGCCGCTACCGATGCAAAGGTTACTGTACGAACCACTTCTTTCTCCTTTCTATTTTCAACACTGTTGACCAATAGATAGGAAGCAATTTGGGCGGCGCAATACGGCGAAGTGTCGGGCGCGATCGATTTTTCCAATCAGCTTAACGATCTCTCCAGGCGCTTTGCCGCCACCTCTTCAATCAGGGATGCAATGGTTTTGTATGAGGAGGCCCGTCCAGCACTTTTCCGCCAGATAAGGCCGATCGGTCGGGTGACAGCCCGCCCCGCCAACGGGCGGACGACGACTTCGCTGGCCGCTCTAATCTCCGACTGTACATAAAGGGCTGGCAAAAAGGCTGCGCCCATCCCCATACCAACCATTTGGCGTAAAGCATCAAGGCTTGTTCCCACATATTCCTGCTGCAGGTGTGCCCCATAGTGACTGGCGAGGCCTGCCACTTGGTCATGGAGCCGATAAGCGGGGGAGAGGGAGAGGATAGAAAGCCCCTTCAGGTCCGCCACGGGCACCTTCTTCTTCTGGGCAAGCGGATGGTCGACAGCCAAGGCGAGATATAGCGGTTCCCGAAAGAGGGGCGCCTCAACAAACTGATCACTCCCCACGGGCAATTGCGACAGGATAACATCATGGGTGCCCGCGTGCAGGTCGATGTCGAGATCCCTTGGCGCCCCCTCCCGAATATAAAGATTAAGTTCGGGATATTTCCGGTGGAGGCTCCGCACCACATAGGGCAAGAGGTAAGGCCCCAACGTGGCACTCGTCCCCAGTCTGATGGTCCCCTCTAACCCTTTCGTGGCACTTTGGGCAAAATCGCTGAGGCTTTGAACGTCGTCGACGATGCTCTGCGCCCTTGTCACCACCTCGCGTCCCACCGGTGTAAAAGTAATCCCGCCCCGGTGCCGTTCCACAAGGTGCAGCCCAAGCTCCTCCTCCAGCCCTTGGATTTGAACGCTGAGAGAGGGCTGGGTGATCCCCACTCGCTCCGCGGCGCGCCGAAAGTGACGGGCCTCGTTCAACGCCAACAGGCAATGCAGCTGTTTCAAAGTGACACTGGAGGAGACAGGCATGGGGCACCCCTTCGATAGGATATTTCTATCGATATATGTCGCGTCATCACCTTTTCCAGACGCCGCAAATGCCCAATTCACAAAAAGAGCCCCGGGAATACCCCTTGCTCAGACTGTGGAGATAAATTGTGCGACGAAGACGACACGTGATCAATCGAATGGCGGCCCTGGCGGCGCGCCACGATGCGGTGGAGCGTCAGATCCAACGGGAGTTAAAACGTCCCGCCCCTGACGACCTCGCGATCACACGGCTCAAGCGTATCAAGCTGGCCCTTAAGGACCAACTTTACGCCCTTCGGGCGCGGGCCGTGGCGTAGGCCTATCTCATCAACGAAACCAGGGGCCGTTCTCTTCCGAACGCAAGGCGGTCCCCACCCCCAATACCTTGCAGGAGAGGTTTGTGACGAAAATATCGAACAGTATACAAGCATTTTTAAAGCTAGAATCGGCCGCGGGCGTCATTTTGATGCTCTCAGCCATATTGGCCATTATTGCCAGCAACTCATTCCTTTCAGGATTATATGCGGGGTTTTTGTCCACCCCGGTGTCGGTGGAGATTGGCGCCCTATCCATTAGCAAGCCCTTGGTTCTGTGGATCAATGATGGCTTGATGGCGATCTTCTTTTTCCTCGTGGGCCTTGAAATCAAACGAGAAGTTTTACGGGGAGAGCTGTCCCGCTTTGATAAGGCCGCGCTGCCGCTATTCGCAGCGGTGGGCGGTATGGCCATACCGGCATTGGTCTATGTCGCTGTGAATATGAGTAGCCCAGAGACCCTTCGGGGGTGGGCTATCCCTGCGGCAACAGATATCGCGTTTGCGTTGGGCATTCTGGCCCTTCTGGGAACGCGCGCACCCGTCAGCCTCAAGATTTTCTTGCTGGCCGTCGCCATTATTGACGACCTTGGGGCGATCCTCATCATTGCGATGTTCTACACCGCGGACCTGTCGGTCACTGCCCTCGCCCTTGGCGCAATGGGGTTTGCCGGTCTCTTCGCCCTTAATAAAGCGGGCGTGCGGTCATTTACCCCTTACGTCTTACTCGGTACGATTATGTGGGTGTGCGTCCTGAAGTCAGGCGTCCATGCGACCCTCGCCGGGGTGCTCACGGCCCTTATGATCCCCATGGGAACCGAAGAGGAAGAACAAGCCCATAAAAGCCCGCTGCACAATGCGGAGCACAGCCTACACCCCTGGGTGGCTTATTTTGTCCTGCCCCTCTTTGCTTTTGCCAATGCAGGAGTGTCGTTCAATGGCCTATCGGTGGACAGTGTGACCAACCCCCTGCCTCTCGGGATCGCGCTTGGGCTGCTGATCGGTAAGCCGGTGGGTGTGCTTGGCTTCTCTTTCCTCGCCACCCGTCTTGGCGTCGCGCAACTGCCAGAAGGGGTCACCTGGCGTCAGCTGGCGGGTGTCGCCTGTTTGACCGGGGTTGGATTTACGATGAGCCTCTTCATTGGCTCCCTCGCCTTTGGCGATCCCGCCATGATCAATGAGGTTCGTCTGGGCGTCCTCCTCGGATCAATAACCGCTGGTGTCGCAGGATACGCCCTCCTGGCCACCGGCGCCCGCCGAACGGTGCTATCCCCCAGCCCCGCTTCGGCATAGTGGATGGGTATTCCTGCTACCCATCTGCCCTCCCGGGCCCGGCGCTTCCCGCGTCGGGCCCACATTTTGAGGGATGAAGGAACGATGATGACGGTGCACAAACGAATGTCCTGCGTGAACAGAAGAACAGCCTCACACCGACATCACAAAAAAGGTGAGCCCAATCAACGCAAACACGGCGAGTGCCACTGTCTGGGCGCTCAACACGGTGATGGGTGCCGCGCCCATTGAGAAAACCTCTTTAAGCGATGTTTTCACGCCGAGGGCGGCGACCGCCATGATCAGTGCCCATCGTGACACTTGGCTACCAAATTCCGCGACCGGCGCTGGGATCAACCCTATGCTGTTCGCCACCATAATGAGAACAAAGGCAACCAAGAAGGTCGGCAATAGCGGGACTGAGGACGTATCATCCGCCTCGCCCGCCTCTTTCGCCTGGCGACTAAATAACAGCCCAATCCCAATAACGACCGGCACGAGGCACGCCACACGCATAAGCTTCACAATGGCAGCCGTCTCTCCGGCCTCGTCGGAAATCATATAGCCGGCCCCAACCACCTGGGCGACATCATGGATAGTGGCACCGATAAAGATGCCAGCCGCCTTATCGCTGAGGCCCAATGACTGCGCTAAAATGGGATAAAGCACCATGGCCACCGTGCTGAGCGCGGTGACGCCGACGACGGTCATAATGGTCTGACGCTCAGCGTTGGCGTGGCGCGGCAACACGGTGCTAATCGCCAACGCCGCAGAGGCACCACAAATCGCCACGGCCCCCGCGGAAAGAATAGCGTGATCGGACCGAAGGCCCAACGCGCGACCAATCGCCCAGCCGGATAATAGGGTGAATGCCACCCCCAGAACGATCAAACTCACCGTCGGCATGCCAAGGGCCGCGACTTCACCCAAGGTAATCCGCACCCCGAGTAAGGCTACGCCAAATCGCAGAACGGATTTTGCGCTGAACATCACCCCCGGCGCGCAGGCCTTGTCCGTCGATAAGAAGTGGAAGGCGATGCCAAACAACAGGGCATAGAGCATCACAGGACCGCCCAGATGCTCCGACACAAAACTCGCCGCCAGGGCAATCGTCCCTGTCAGAAGAAGGCCTGGGCCGTATCGCTCCCACAGACGGGCGCCCGGCCACGAAAAGGTCTCTCTCTCCCCCGTTGACGACGTACTCGTAGAAGGTGGTGCCACGTTACTCAGCCGGTGCGATATCAGAGGCTGACTGTTGGCGGTGCCGGTGGGTCACCATGCGGTGGTGTAGCCGCTGGACACACTCTTTCCCCGTGGTCACAAACAAAAACGGGAAGATGCCGTGCAGAAAACAGCAAATCGACGTGACGAACATATCCGCCCCAAAGCTAAAGGCAGAGCCCATATGCTGGGTATATGTTTCGCCAACAGACTTCGGATGCTCAGTAAATGCGCGCACGGGAGGCGTCCTTCTCCTAAAAACCTAATTGAGCGAGTAGAATAACGTCGTTTATCCAGAAACTTATTCCATACATTGCGCGTTAATCGCCTTTGTTGTATATTTCATTCTACAAAATTGCTTTTATGGAGAATATTTTGGACGACATTGATCGACGGATTTTAGCCGCCCTACAGGCTGATTCCAGCGGATCCGTCGCGGCGGTTGCGGAGCGGGCGGGGGTTTCCCAAACCCCCTGCTGGAAGCGCATTAAGAAACTTGAGGAGCAAGGCTTTATCCGCAAGCGGGTGGCGCTGCTTGCTGCTGACCAGGTGGGGTTGCATCTGGTGGGCTACATCCAGATCCGAGCGGTTGAGCATACGGAGAAATGGCTGAACAAATTCACCGCCGCCATCCAAAAGATTCCGGAGATTATCGAGTGTCACCGGATGACGGGGGACGTCGACTATTTGTTGAAAGTCGTGGCACCGGATATGGCAGGGTACGACGCAATCTATAAACGGCTCATCACGTCCATTGATATGTCCGATGTCAGCGTCGGTTTTTCTATGGAGCGCATAAAAGAGACCACCGAACTTCCCTTAACGTATGCTGACTAAATAAGGGGATGGCGGCCTGCGCCACCCCCTAATTGCCCGTCCCGACAACGCCCATTCCGCTTTGCATAAGTACAGAAAAACGCTAGGGTTTTTACCGACGACAGAGAACCCTAGGGCGAAAACCGATGCAAAAAATCCTTATCGTGGGCGGCGGCTCATCAGGATGGATTGTCGCAAGCTATCTCAATGCAGTGCTGCGCCGGGCGGGCGAGCCTTTGGTGGATATCGCCCTGATCGAAGCCCCTGGGATCGGACGGATTGGCGTTGGGGAAGCGACCGTCCCCACCATTCGTAACGTCCTCCAGGCCATCGGCGTTGAAGAAAAAACCTTCATGAAGGAGGCGGATGCGACCTTCAAACAGGCCATCCGCTTTAACAATTGGCACCACCAACATGACGACGGATATTACCACCCATTTGATCGGCACGCGATGGGGCCCGTCGACCGGATCGGCGCCGATTGGCTGTCGAGCGATCAGAAGCGCCCCTTCTCGGAATTTGTTTCACCGCAGCCACAGCTCTGCGACCTAGGGCTAGCGCCCAAAATGCCGGGCGCACGGGATTTCGCCTCCCCCATGCCCTATGCCTACCATATGGATGCGGAGAAATTCGCGGACTATCTTTGCCGCCTGGCGACCTCACGCGGTGTAGGCCATTATCAGGATCGCGTGACCGACATCCGGGTGGGAGAAACGGGCCATATCGAAGCTGTGCACACGGAAGGGGGGCTAGAGCTCAAAGCCGATCTCTTCATCGATTGCACGGGTTTTGCGTCTCTCCTCATCGAAAAAACGTTAGGGTCCTCGCTGGTCAATTACTCTCCCTGGCTTTTGTGCGACCGCGCTGTGGCGATGCGCGTTCCCTATGACCAGTTCTTTTCGGGTCATATCCGTCCTTACACCACCGCAACAGCTCTCAGCGCGGGATGGGTCTGGGATATTGGCCTCGTCAACCGTCGGGGGACGGGATATGTCTATTCGAGCCAGTTCTTAGATGACGACGACGCCGCCCAAGAGTTGAAGGCCCATGAGGGGCCCCACGCGGACGACATCGAACCGCGCCTTCTTAAATTCTATGTGGGAAGGCGGGAGGAGCAGTGGCGCGGAAATTGTGTTGCCATGGGATTGGCCAGTGGCTTTATCGAACCCTTAGAGTCAACGGGCCTTTACCTCGTAGAATATGCCGCTCTCATGTTGGCTGAACATTTTCCGTATAAAAAGGACTCGATGCCCGTACTGGCGGCCCGCTACAACGCTATCCTTAATCAGCGTTATGAGGAAATCCTTGATTTTGTCAATCTCCACTATTGCCTGACGGCTCGCTCGGTCACACCCTTTTGGCAGGAGGTGCAACGGCCAGAGCGGGTGACCGAACGGCTGGCAGCAAAGCTCGACTTCTGGCGGCACAAAGCGCCAAGCGGATCAGACTTTGACGACCATCTTCGGCTATTCTCTCATCAAAGCTACGAACACATCCTATATGGAATGGGCTTTCGGGCGGACGAGGCCCAAAAGGGCATCTCCCTTGGCCAACCGCAATCCATCGCCAATATTGTCGAGGCGGCGACACCCCGCCTCCCGCGACATGAGGCTTGGCTTCACCAGGAATTGGGTCACACCATCCCGCCTGCCACGCAATAGGGGCATGGCCCCTCTATTGATAAGAAGACCCTAAATGCGCCTTGAGCCATTCATCATGGGTCGGCAGCGCCCCCCGCGCACGGGACAAAGCTTCACTGACCTCTTGCGGCGTTTGGGTTGGCGCCGCACCCGCGCGCCTTTTGTCCCACATGAAATCCATGCCATACATGACATATTCATATGTATGGTGAGAAAATAGCTGCAACCCATTATGGAAGTCAGATAGTGACGGCGATTTCGTCCGCCAGAGGTCTAAACTTTCCTGAAGGCGGTCCGGAATACGGTCCGCCTTTTGAACCTCTTGCCAAAAGGCTGTGTCCTGCCGCCGCGTCAAACAATAGTGCAAGACGATGAAATCGAGAATCTCCTCATAGCGATCTTCCAGAATTTGATTAAACCGTTTCGCCTGGACATCCATTTTCTCCCCAAACGGAAAATATTCGCATAAGGTGGCCACAGCCAACTCAACAAGAAAAAGGCCGGTAGACTCCAATGGTTCGATAAACCCACTCGACAAACCGATGGCGACACAATTTGATGTCCAAGGATTATCGCGACGCCCCACACGAAATTTGAGCTGTCGGGGGTCTAAATCCGCCGCATGGGCCCCCTCAAAGGCTTTGAGCGTGGCCATGGCTTCGTCGTCGCTCATATAGTCACTCGAGTAAACATAGCCGACGCCGCGCCGGTTCGCGAGACCAATGTCCCAGATCCAGCCTGCATCTTGCGCCGTTGCGGTGGTATACGGACGCCTCTCACCGGAGAAATGAAGGTCATGGGGAACACGCATGGCGACCGCGCGATCACAAAGGAGCCATTGGGAGTAGTCAATATAAGGCGCCCCCAACTCCCCATTGATGAGCAACGACCTAAACCCGGTGCAGTCAACGAACAGATCGGCCTCTAATGTGCCGCCCGACTTGGTCGTCACAGACTTGATCGCCCCCGCCTCCAATTGGACGGCGACCACATCGTCTTGGATGTGCTTTACGCCCCGTTTTACTGACAAATCACACAGAAAGTCGGCAAGCTTTTCCGCGTCCATATGATAAGCGTAAGAAAGAGGCGCATGATAATCCCGAGGCTGCATCGTTTTGGGGCAGCGGCCATCATCACAAAGCTCAGGTTGCACAGAGACAGTATTAGCAAAAGGCACGGAGCGATCGGAGCTTAGCCATTTCGGTGCTGACCGGTCGAGCCGCCCAGCGGGACGACGAGCAAAAGGGTGGTAGTAATATTCGCCCTTCCCATCGAGCCAATTGGCAAATTTGATGGCCTGCTTAAAGGTGGCATCGGTGGCCTTCATAAAGTCCGCCTCCGGTACACCGATGGTTCGCATCGTGTCCCGAACGCTTGGAACGGTCGCCTCTCCTACGCCAATCCGCCCGATGGTCGGCGATTCAACGACGGTAATATCGATAATTTTATTCCGTGGGCCGTTAAGAACAGCATCCATATAGGCGGCGGTGATCCACCCCGCCGACCCGCCGCCGACGATAAGAACGCGCTTTAACGCCATAAAACCTCCCATTTAGGTGCCCTACCGCCCCTATTCGATTTTCAGCAGTATAGCCTGACTGGGCCCAACGGAAAACCGACCCGCCCCCTTATCAAGGTGAGCCACAGTGTCGCCAAAGATAGGGGTCACCGCAGAAATGGGACCCCGGCCCTCGAAAAGATCGGCTCGCAAGCTCACTGACCGGTCCTCGTCACCAACATTCATCGCAAAAATGAGGCGATCAGCACCGAGGGATTTCAGATCCACGTAGAGGTGATCATCGGAATAAAGATGGGTTCGCGCCCCCGACCGGAGGGCCGGCTCCTCCTTACGCAGGGTCAATAAGGTCTGAAGCGCCCGTCGCAGATCATGGGCGCCGGCTGGGAGATCTCCTTCCTCCACCGATACGCCAGGGACGCGGCCCGGGGTTCGTCCCACATGATCGTCACACAGATTAAGGGGGACGCACCCCTCCTCTACCCGTGCGCCATAGCCATCAAGCTCGTCCCCAAGCTCTTCGCCATAATAGAGCGTGATAGGGCCGCTATAAGCCGCCATAAAAGCAAATGCCTGCTTATGTCGCTGCCAATATTTCTCCGTATAAGGCTCAGCCACATTGGCTCGCTCGAGCAAGTCACCAAACCGGACGAGGTCATGATTGCCAAGCATTAGGTTCGGAATGGCGTGGTCAGGCAGACGCGATATGCCCCCCATCGACCAATCGGCGTTTAAAGCTGTGGCGGGCGCCTTGCCCTGACCGGATTCCTCGGCCGCCAATACTTGCACGAGGCTATAGCGCGTGGGAAAGTCGAAAAGGCTTTTTAAGGCCGGGGACTGATGATCGCCATAGGACGCGATCAGTCGCTGGTCATTGGCGCCATGCCATATCTCCCCCACCATATAGCCCAAAGTGCCCCATGCCTCGCCCCGTTCGGCGCGCGACCGACCGACCTTTTGCGCTGTATCGCGCAAGGCCGTCCAGGCAGCGGGCGGGACCTGATATGCTTGATCAAGGCGCCACCCATCAATGCCAAGTGTTTCGGTCCAGTAGGTGATCACCTCTTTGTAGAAGGCTAAACTGTCAGGGTCGCTATAATCAACGATCCGCCCGGGATAGCTCGCGGGATCGCCATCATAATCCTCAGCCTGCGTTAGGTCTTTTGGTAACAAGCCTGAGGGGGACGGGACCAAATCCCCCTTATGATGGCCAAAGACACCATCAAGGAAAACATAAAGGCCGCGTGCGTGGGCTTCGTCCACCAGCATCTTCGCGTCCGCCAAGGTTCCGAACTTCGGGTCGACCGAAAAATAGTCGCGGGTGAAATAGCCGGTCGAATCAAGCCGACGATTGACCAGCTCACCGCCCACCCGTTGCTGCGGCGTGCCCGCGTGACTATCGAAAATCGGTGTCAGCCATATCGCATTCACCCCAAGGGACGCGATATAGTCTAAAGACTGAATAACTCCCTTCAAATCACCTCGATGATGACTGCGGCCATACCCAGCATTGTAATCATGGTGGGGCGATCCATCGACATAGGCCGACACCATGACCTGATAGATGACAAGGTCACATGGGCTCTCAACGCCTCTGTGGCAGGGCAGTCTGTTCTGGTGCGGACCATGAGGCGCCTCGACCACCACGGCTCCATCATCCCCGCCCGCACAACTCGCCAACGTCACAAAAGCAAGCGCCATGGCGCAAAACGCAGCAAGGCCCGCGAGAGAAGCGCGGGCCTTGTGCACCGGTCTGGGACCGGGAGGGATGGCCGAGCGACGCCTTGCCAGAGGGGGATTCAGTCGCTCAGCCACGGAGGTTCTTAGAATTTGGCGCGTAACCGTGCGCCAAAGATCCGGGGTGAGTTAAGATACCGGATGTTCACCGAAGCGTTCACGAACCCTTTGGTGGAAATGGCTTCCTCAAACAGGTTCTCTGCATACACATCGAACCGGAACTGGTCGTCTTCGCCGAAGTTCACACCCGCAACCGCATTGACGATTGTGGAGGCTGGAACAACATCGGAGAAGAACAGGCCACCAGGCGTCCCCGCAGGTGGGACGTTCAGAATGCCATTGGTGTTAGGTGCCGGCATATCCGCAAGCGGAATTTCCACCGTGTTCCCATCGCCATCCAGCTCATACCCTTTATTGTTAAAGGGCGTCAGGAAGTACTCGCTGCGATAGGCCAGGTTCACCGTCCAATCGAGAGAGGACACAGACTGCCACTCCACCGGGATGGTTTGTGACACCCGAAGGTTGATGTTCCAATCGGAAACATTCTGCAACTCATTACCGTCAATATCGACGACATTGTTGGCATTGGTCCGTGGATCAACGATGCCGGAGTTTTCGATCTCACTATCGAGATAGAGAACTGTCGCATTCACATCAAAGCCAGCGGGCAACTGAACATTACCTTCAACTTCGACACCGAAAATGTTGGCGTCAGAAGCATTGTTGGTAAACACCTGCTGGGTCGTCGCATCAGGGTTCCCCGGCTGCGGGTTGGGCACATCAACCAGGATCTGGTACACCTTGTCCTTATAGACATAGTAGAACATGGCGCCATACAAGCTCACCGGCATGCCGTTCACATCAAACCGATTCTTTGACCCCAGCTCGTAGACCGTCAGCGTCTCGGGCTCCCAAATCTGGTCCAGCTGCCGACCATCAGACAGAACGAGCGGCCGGTTGATCCCGCCAGAACGGGTACCCGTTGAGACTGTCCCGTAAACGAGATTGTCAGGAGCCGCATCAAACTCGAACCCGACGCGCCAATCGACATAATTGTCGGAGACTTTGTTCGTCGCCGTCAGCTCGATAACATCCTCTGTCGTGGGATCGTCGAACTGTGACCGGGCAACAGTGATCTCACACTGGCCGGTGTCCAGACACTGGTCAAAGATGAGGTTCAAATTGTCGCCGAGGCCAAAGCTCTCAATACCGCCAAGGAAGATGTCATTCCCACTCCCCAGAACGCCTTCACCCGTGCCGGGATCACGCACAACAGAAGCCGGCAGCTCACGGTCACCCGCACCGGTCAGCCGGAACCCAGTCCCGCCCAGGATAATGTCACTTGGCTCATTAACGCCAAACTCCGATTCGAGGAAGTCCGCATTAAACGTGTAGCGGTACTGACCAACATTCCCATCATTCTGGGTCTTCTCTTCGTCGGTCCACCGAATACCAGCCTTCAACCGAAGACGGTCGCTCACGCTATAGGTCGCATCGGCGTAAACAGCGATCGACTCAATCTCGGAGTCGTTACCGCGGTTCTCACCGCCAAGGCCATCCTGCCAGCAGCTAATCGTCTGCGGGCCGAGTGGTGCGTCGCGACCAAAGAAGTCACTGTTGCCACAGAAGCCATTGTTCACGTCCCAAGAGATGAACGAATACTCTTCTTTGAAGTAGAAGGCACCGGCGGTCCAATTCAGGGTCTCACTATCCGTTGAGTAGAAACGAATTTCCTGCACCAGCGCATCGCTGACCTCACCCTGCTGGAAGGTGTCGTTCACCTGAAGGTTCCGCTGCGGGTTCACCCCTGAGGCGATAACCGCCGCTTGGGTTTCAGACCCGGGGAACACCATCCCGAGCTGCCATTCACGGGACGCATTTTTGTTATAAGCATCAAGCGAATTATAGGACCCAAGATATTCCACCCCAATACCATTGCCAAAGTCATAGTTAGCATTGGCGATGAAGGTTTGAACCTCTTGGTCAAAGTCCCCTTCGGTCCGGAAATACTGGTTCCACGGATCATCAAGGTCTTCAATATCATAGCCCGCCGCCAGCGACCGACCGGAGAACGTGCCCGGATCACCAGAGGAATTCACATCTGAGTAGGTATAGATAAAGTTAGCAGAAAACTGATCATTCGGTTCCCATAGAGCCGATAAACGAACAGCCAAATCGTCCGAAGAGCTGGGCGTTAAGAAATTCGCTTCGTCATCTTGGAGGAATTCATTTGTGTAAAGGCCGTCCTGCTTTTTCGTCCAAACAGATAGACGCGTTGCGAATGTGTCCGTGATGGGAAGGTTCACAACACCTTCGAACTCGCGGCTATCAAAGTTGCCGATACCGCCTTGGACATAGCCGTAGAACTCATCAAACTCAGGTTTGTTAGAGATAATGTTGATCGTACCGCCGGTGGCGTTCCGACCACGAAGGGTCCCTTGGGGCCCTTTGTTCACTTCCACCCGCTCTGAGTCAAAGAACAGCGGACCGATCCCGCGAGGACGCGCGAGGTAGACGCCATTATAGTGTGTCGCCACGGAGGGGTCAGAAGAGAAGTCACTGTCGGTCGAACCAATCCCGCGGAGGAAGACTTCAAGCTTGCCCTCTTGGCGAGCGATCTGAAGGCCCGGCACCACATATTGCAGATTGTCGAAGTTCGAATTGACCCCCAACCGCTGTAGATCCGCGCCGGAGAAGGCCTGAACCGTGGCCGCCACATCTTGCAAGGATTGCTCGCGACGTTCCGTGGTCACGATGATCACATCGTCTGTGTCCGTAGTCTGCGCCTGGGCCGCCAATGGCACAAAGGCCATCGCCGCCAAGGTAGCGCCCGTCAGGACACTATTTTTAAGTTGTTTCTTGAAACTGGTCACGCCCGTTCCTCCCGTTTTGGCTGTCAAAAATGACCCTGTAGAATCGGATTCTGTTATTGATGTTAATTTTGTAGCAAAACTACATCCACTCCACAATGCACGGAAACCCCAAGAGTATCGTAATTTTACAACACTCAGCGAAAATCGACGCGCAGGGGCGGAGGGCCCTCAAATCAGTGACCCGTCAGCCGGGCAGCCGCATCGCCTCCTCACAACGCTGCGAGGTCATAATTTAACTGGAATTTCAGCCCGTTAGCCCTTCACGCCCCCTGCCGTCAGACCGGAGACCAAGTACTTCTGAAGGAGGAAGAACAGCGCACAAACAGGCAGGGAAACAATGATCGCCCCTGCGGCAAAATAACCCCATTTGGCGGCATAATCGCTCACGAAAAAGCGGAGGCCCACCGGCGCGGTATAGGCCCCTTCGCTCTCCATAAAAATGGCGGCCAAGATGAACTCGTTCCACGCCGTCATGAAGGAGAAGAGCGCTGTCACCACAACCGCGGGCCGCGCCAGGGGGAGCACAATCTCGTAAAAGATCCGGGTGCGGGACGCGCCATCCATGATGGCCGATTCTTCAATCTCGTAGGGCAGCGTGTCGAAGTACCCTTTCAACATCCACACACAAAAGGGAATGGCGGTGACGGAATAAACCAACACCAGGCCCAGATAATTATCGCCCAGCCCCAGCCACTTCACGACGATAATATAGAGTGGGATCATCATCAGATGCGCGGGATACATCTGACTCACCAAGAACATCATCATACCCGACCGTCGCCCCGGAAACTTAAACCGGGAGAAAGCGTACGCCGCTGTACACGCCATAAAGACGCCCACAATGGTGGTCAGGCCAGAAACGATGATGCTATTGATCAACCATGAGGCCAAGGGTTGCTCGGCAAAGACACCGGTGAAATTCGCCAGCGAAAATTGCTCTGGCATCGGGATCATCACCCTTAACCGATCCCAAAAGGTAGGATCCTCCGGCAGGTCCGCCAGGGAGGGGGTTTGACGACCAGAAAACCCTAGCGCCGCCACCCAAAGCACAGGGTAAATCGTCAGCAGCGTCACAATGATCAAAATCAGGTGTAAGCCCGCATGGGTACCGGCGGATAACCGTTCTTCGCTCATCCCTTCGCCTCCGTCGCTGAAGTGGCTTTCACTTGGAAGTATCCGTAAACGAATAAGATCATGAAAATGATGACTGCATAGGCCGCCGAGTAGCCATACCGATACTGCTCAAACCCGATCTTATAGGCTTTGGTGATCAAAATCTCATTGGCGCCCGCCGGCTCCCCAGCTGAGGTCAGATAAATCACATTGAACATATTGAACGTCCACACCACCGACAGGATGATCGAGGGGATGAGAGCCGGCTGTACCGATGGGAGGGTGATGTGCCGAAATTGCTGCCACCAGGATGCGCCTTCGAGCCGTGCGGCCTCATACATATCCCGGTTGATGGACTGCAACGCGCCAAGGCTCACCACCATCATAAACGGAAAGCTGAGCCAAACATTGGTCGCTAAACCCGTCAAAAATGACGTACCAAAATGATCGAACCAGGAGATCCGCTCACCACCCGCCAATTCTATGCCCTGATTGATGACACCAAATTGCGGGTGGAACATACCCCGCCAGGTTAAGGCCGTAATGTAATTGGGCACCGCCCAGGGTAGAACAAGCAATATTCTGTAGACTGTTTTCCCTTTAAGGCCAGGCGTATTCAGAACGAGCGCCAACCCCAACCCAATTGTCACCCCCAGAACAACATTGGACACCGTCCACAATAGGGTGACGAACACCGTCCAGTAAAAGTTTTGATAGTCCACCCTGAGGCCGTCGGCCGTCCGTTGCACAATATCAAAATCGCCTAAGATAGCGCCATAGTTGGACAGGCCAGTCCACCGCTCCATAATGGGTGTATTCACATTAAAAAGGGTAGTGTCCGTAAAGGACATCAGCACCCCGTAGATAAGCGGGAAAAAGACCAGAAGCAGCGCCCCAAGGACAGCCGGCGCCACATAGGCGTATGCGGACCGGTGAGCCACGAATGTTTGCCCCAGACGCCGGGCACCGCCAAGCGACCCAAAAAGCGACATCAGGGTTGCTCCCGCCACAACAAAGAGTGCGCTATCCCGAAAAAGTGTGGCCGTTCCTCGCGCCTGTAGCGATCTTACTGACGTCGCGCTCGGCTCCTTAGAAAGAGTAACACCCTGCGCCGCGGCAGCCGCCTCCGCCGCCGCAAAAGCGTTCTCCTGGGCGAGGGCGAGGCTCGACAGCACCCCCTCTTCCTTGGCGGCGATCTGGGCGGAAACGCCAAGCGCGATGACCATCAGGATCAATCCGCTCACCACGACCACAAGACCGGCTCTGGCCTTTTGCGTTCCAAGCCCAGGGAATTGTCGCATGGCGAACACAATCCCAGCGATCCCAAACACCAGTCCCCCCGATGACCAGAGAAGAAGCCGCAGCCCCCCTGCAACGACAGGCGCGGTTTCAACTTCGGCCATAGCCACAATATCCCCGTCCGCCGATCGAATAGGCGCGCTCGCCCTATATCGGCCTTGATCGGACTGGGCGATGAGGATTTCAGGCTTGCGCTTCTGCCCTTCAATTTCGTTGGTTTCAGCGTGCGCCGCGAGCCGAACCACCCGGTCGTAAAGGTCCTTATCCCCCACACCCAAGGGGCGGGGCGCCGCCCCTGTCCCATCCGCAAGGAGGATCCGATCCGGCGCACTGACAATCGATAAGGCTTCGACACCGGTCTGATTTTTGTACTGCGCCGCAAACGGACCAACGGCGTCTGCCCCTTTTGCGTTTTGGACCGCCTCGCCCCCCAACGCGGCCATCTCAGCTTTGAAGATCGCCGACCCAGCGCTCGCAGCGGTATCAAGGCCGTCGCTCGCCGAGCGAGCCGTCCACATGATCACCCCGAGCCCAACCGATAACGCGATGACGACGCCCAACACCGCATCCACAATGCGTCTATCCCGCCACAAAGAGCGCATCACAGAGGAGGATGACTGGCCGAGTGACGCGTCCGCTGTGGTCATTGCCCGCTCCTTCTCATCTCAGCGATGGAGCGGTCCATCTCGGCCTGCGCTTCGGCCAGCGCATCCGCTGGCGGACGGCCCGAGCGTAACACTTGCGTCATCGCGGTCGTTCCCGGCGTCCAGTAATGCGCCATTTCCGGAATATTCGGTAGCGGTGCTGATGATTCCAGTTGTTGGCGAAATCCTGATAAAATCGGATCATTCATCACCCGCGGATCGTCATAGATCGCCTTGATGGTCGGAAGTTGGCGGCCCTTTAGCGCGAAAATCGTCGCTGCCTCGGGGGATGTGAGATATTGCGCAACGCGGAAAGCCTCTAATGAAGAGGGTGCGGTTTCAGACACAAATACTCCCTCCACCAACAGCCATGGCCGGATGGGTGCACCATCCGCCTCCGGAATGATGGGCAGGGGCGAGACAATCGTATTCAGGGCGGGGTCCACCTCGCCCAGGAACCAAGGCCCCGAAATCACGAAAGGGGTGCGCTCCTCATTATAGAGGGTGAGCACCAACGCCCCGGTGGGTTCGGGCAGGAGAATTTTATCCTCGTCACGCCATTTCAGCAAAAGCTCAAATGCTTTACGGTTCTGCTCACGGTCCAGGATGGCCTCCCCCCGGTCGCTGACAACGCCGCCGCCAAAGGCGTTAAACAGCGCCCCCTGAAAATCGGGATTGGCATACTCAAAGCTGAGGCCAAACTCGCCGGGACGTGCCACCATAAAGGCGCGTGCCGCTGCGGCCAATTCATCGGTGGTCTGCGGTTCCGTGGGCGCTAGATCCGCATTTCTGATGAGGGCCAAACTCTTAAAGTTAAGCGGCACCCCATAAACCGCGCCGCGATAGGTCAGCGCGTCCACCATCCCAGGTAAAAACCGCTGGTGATCGGTGGGGTTCAAATAAAAGCCAATGGGCTCCACGGTTTTGCCGGACTCCACCCAGCCGCCAAGGCGATCTTGCGCAAAGATAAACAGGTCCGGCCCCTTCCCTTGCGGGAGAGCCGCCGACAGCTTGTCCGCATAGGCATCAAAGGGAACCGCAAGAAGTCTTACGCGCACCCCGCGATCGGCATTTTCCGCATTAAAACTGCCAATGACCTCCTCAAGCGCGGCCCGTTCCCCACCGCGATAGGCATGCCACATGACAAGCTCCATCCCCTCTTGCTCACTCTCTTGGGTGCCGCACCCAATGAGCGTTGGGACCACCAAGGCAGCAAGCGCAAGGAGCCGGAGAATAAATTTATTGCTTGTACGGAACACGCGCTTCGGTCTCCGGATCAAACAGATGTAGGCGGTCAAGGTTCACCGTTAGGGTTAGATCATCGCCCGCCCGGGGTGGGTTCACCCGCCCCACCATTTTGCCGAGCATGCGTTGCTCCTGCGCATCCACGTGGAGGATGATTTCGTGACCCAATTGCTCAACGGCTCGCACCTGGGTGGTGATCTCAGCCGTGTGGGTCCAGTGGGCTCGTCCCCCAGGCCGGGCATGCTCCGGGCGGCCCCCCACCAGAAGCTTTGACCCAGGCTGGCTAAGCGGCCCTAAATCATATCGTTCAGGCGGCGAAATGGCAGCACCGCCTAAGGTAAACTTCCCTGCCTCATCAAGGGTGACCTCAAAGACTGTCATATGAGGGGTACCGATGAACTTCGCGACAAACGCGTTCTGGGGCTCATCATACAGCTCCATCGGCGTACCCACCTGCATGAGGTTTGTCTTGTACCCCCGCGATAAGGGGGCAAGCACCGCGATGCGATGGCCCATGGTCATCGCCTCCACCTGGTCATGGGTGACATAGACCATGGTGGTTTTCAGCTCGGTCTGGAGCTTGGAAATCTCCGCCCGCATCGCCACCCGAAGTTCCGCATCAAGATTGGACAAGGGTTCATCGAACAAAAACACCGATGGGTCGCGGACAATAGCCCGCCCGAGTGCCACCCGCTGACGCTGCCCACCGGACAGCGCTTTGGGTTTGCGATCTAAGAGCGTGTCCAGCTCCAAAATGCGGGCGACATCCTTCACCCGACGCTCAATTTCTGGCTTTGGAACTTTCCGGATCTTCAGCCCAAAGCCGATATTCTCCCCAACGCTCATATGGGGGTAGAGCGCGTAGCTTTGAAACACCATCGCGGTATCGCGATCTTTTGGAGCAATGTCGTTCACCACCCGATCGCCGATCCGCAAGTTCCCGGCCGATATGCTTTCAAGACCGGCAATCATGCGAAGGGCGGTAGATTTCCCGCAACCTGACGGGCCGACGAAAACCATGAATTCTTCGTCCGCGATCGACAGCTCCAGGCCGTCAATGACCGTCACGTCGTCGTACCGCTTTACGATGTTCTCAAAGGAGACAGCCGCCATAATCTATAAGCCCCACGGAGCTGCGCGGCCCCACAAAACACAAGAAGACGTCAAAGCATGTGACGTTGCGCAAAACCCACCCATACGGCGGCAAGACCGCTTATAACGCCACATTTTTCCTCCCGAGCCGATCGAATTTCACGGCATTTCATTTGTTATCTTCTTTTTTGTAGCGAAACTACAAAATTTCTGCAACACTCGACGTTAAGAGTATGATTTGTAGTTTGATGCGAACGAGGCTATTCGGGCAACTGGGCTAGGGTTCGCGTATCGTTATGATTATCGCCACAATTGAGCAATCCATTGAAGAGCTAAGCAAATCGGAGCGTCGCGTTGCCGATTATGTTTTAACGCGCCCTAACATTGTCGCTCGGTCTTCGATCAATGACATTGCCGAGGGTGCCGAGGTAAGTGAGCCCACCGTTATCCGATTTTGCCGCACGGTGGGCTGCAAGGGCTTTCAGGATTTAAAGCAGCAGATCTCCCGCGATATGGGGCGGATGACCCCTGTCTCTTACCACGCGGACGGGCCAGGCGCATTTGAGCTAGCCACTCGCCATTTTGACCGGACCCTGAGTGCTTTTTTCACCCTTCAAAGCGAGCTGGACAAAAGCGCCTTAGACGCCGCGGCTCATATCCTGAGTGAGGCGAAGCAGTATTTTTACTGGGGCTCAGGGCGAAGTGGCTATGTCGCCCATGACGCCGCGCATGCCATGGCGGCCCTTGGGCGTCCGTCGAGCGCCATTAGCGACGGCGATCAGCAACAGGATATCGCCCAGCATATCTCGCCTGACACGGCGATCATCGCCATCAGCGAGGAAGGCGCGCGGAAGGATCTTCTGGCAGCTTGCGGGCGCGCCAAAACCCAAGGCGCCAAGCTCATCGCCATCACCCAACGAGAATCCGCCCTGGCCGCCCTTGGCGATGCTGTGATCGAAGTAATGCCGATTAAAGATCGTTCCGTCTTTTCACCATCGACCACACGATTGCTACAACACTTTGTCCTTGACCTTCTCCAGGCGCGGACGGCGATGGAAATTGATCTGGCATCCTCACAATCTGTCAGCCGCTACGGCAAATCGAGGGGGTAAGCGCAGTGGTGGTCGACGATATTCTTCTGGCTGACCCCGCCGAAGTTGCCCGGGTGGTGGAGGGTCGACACTGCGACCCCTTTTCGTTTCTTGGCCTTCACAAAACCGCGGACGGTTATGTCGTTCGCACCTACCAACCGCAGGTAACATCCGTATCAGTTGTATTTAGGAATGGTGAGACCCACCTCCTACAACAGGTGAGTGAGGGGTTTTTTGCCGACCTTCTCGCGCGAAAGGGCCCCCGCCCCCGCTACCACCTTCGCCTCGAAACACCAGACGGTTGCGAAGACATCGAAGACCCCTACCGCTTTGGGCTTATGCTGCCTGCAGATGATATTACATCCCTTCGGGCGGGACGCCATTGGCATGCCTATGAAGTGCTGGGCGCTCACCAGGGTGCGCTTGAAGGTGTTGAAGGGGTGAGCTTCGCTGTTTGGGCACCGGACGCCGAACAGGTCGCCCTTGTGGGCGATTTCAATGATTGGGACAGAAGACGACACCCCATGCGCCTTCGGTACGAGGCAGGTATTTGGGAGATTTTCCTCCCCGAACGGATGGAAGATATCGCCTATGGCTTTGCGATTACACCGCCCGGTGAAAGCCACAGCCTTATCCGGCCCGACCCTTACGCGCTCATCTGTGATGGTGAAGATGGACGATCAACGCGCCTCACATCCCCTCTGCCCTCCCCTCCCAAAAAGGAACGCGCTGAAAAGCTAGATAGCGATGGCCCTGATTTTATATACCGTGCACAGCTAAATGAGTGGATTGGTGATAATGAAGATGGATTTGAGGCCTGCGCCCAAACACTGATCCCCTATGTTACCGATATGGGGTTCACGCACCTACAATTAGCGTCACCATGTACTATGGGACCAATGGGCGCGCCCCGTTTACCCTTCGCCCTGCCGAAGGCACAAGGCGGACGAGAGGGCTTTCGCGCCCTCATAGAGGCCGCGCAGAAGGCTGGCCTTAAGGTAATCATTGAACTGAACATTGCTTTTTTTGACGGAGGAGAATACGGGTTAAGCCAATATGATGGCACGGCGTTGTTTGAGAATGCCGACCCCGTAAAAGCGGCGCGCGCCAATGGCACCGACAGACTTTATAACCATGTGCGCTATGAGGCGAGTAATTACCTTTTTGCGAACGCGCTCTATTGGGTGCATGAGTTCGGCGTTGATGGACTCGCGCTGACCCAGTTAGAAGAAGCATTGTATCTCGACTACGGCAAAAAAGAGGGGGCATGGCACCCCAACGCCGCTGACGGGAACACCAATACGGCTGCCCTCTTTTTTATTCGTCAACTGAATGAACTCTTGGTGAGCGATTATCCTGGACGGTTACGCTTAAGCGGATCCCCTGCTCGGTGGCCGGGGATGACGGCGCCAACACGATATGGTGGCATGGGCTTTTCGACAGTTCGGAATGATAGCCTATTCGATGCGTTGATCAGTGCCGATAGCAACCCAAGTCATTTTGCGGCGCACGTTGCCGGTGATATCGCCCGGTGCCTCGTTGAAAAAACGATCTTTAGCCTCCAGCTGCCGATAGACGAAGGGACGAACCTTGATGCCATACGCGCCGCGCTCGCCGTCCTTTATGCCCTGCCGGGTGGGGTGCGCCTGCCATCTTCTTTCGAGATTACACCATTAGCGCAGGCCAAGGCTGAGGGGATGGATTGGGCGGCTCTCGCAACCCCTGAAAATAGTTCGTTTAAATACTATATCCAGGCGCTAAATAGAACACTCGCGTACCAAAGAACGACAGCAGCTCCCTTTGACTTTGAATGGATGATCCCCCCTGAAAAAGGCGGCCAGTACGCAGATGGGGTTTTCGCCTTTGTAAGGCAAGGTACAGGGGCAAAAGGCCTCTTGGTTGTTGCCAATATGGGGGGGAGCGTGGCGGACGATATTGTCCTTACTCCCCCCACAAACCATCGGTATTGTGAGATCATCAAGTCGTCGGGGCCTACACCCTTTGCCGCCCCGACGGGACAGCAGGCTATCACTTATCCCCCATCGGAAGGCGTAAAAGGGATGCCCTTTACCCTATCGCTTCCGCCCCACACCACTATCATTCTTCAGGCAGACGAGTAATGAACGAATCTCTCACCCCCGGCGACCCAGGCCTTCTCGGTGCCACTGTTCAGGCAGATGGCATTAACTTCGCCGTCTATTCGCGTGATGCGGAGCAAATTGATCTTTGCCTCTTTAATGAGGAGGGAACGCAACAAACCGCTCGCCTTCCCCTACCGGCAAGGGACGGTCATGTGTGGCACGGGTTCTTACCCAACGCCAAAGATGGCCTTGTGTACGGCCTTCGCGCCCACGGACCTTATACCCCAGACCAAGGCCTTCGGTTTAACGCCCAAAAATTGCTTCTTGACCCTTACGCCCGCGAACTAACAGGGACCTTTCAGTGGCATGACGCACATTACGGGTATGACACAACATCACCCGATAAAGACCTATCGTTCAGCACACTCGATAATGCCCCCTATATGTACAAGGCGGTAGCAAGAGACCTCGCCGCTTTTGATACGAACGCGTTACGCACCCCCAGCGGGTGGGCAGGCACCGCCATTTACGAGG
>CALFRH010000061.1 GCA_937919225.1 uncultured Parvularcula sp. | reverse complement strand
CGCCCCCGCGCCTTGTTCGAGCGGTTTTACATTGAGGCGATTGCGACCACCGAAGGCCCGCTAGACACACTCGAACACCACCAAACCATCCGCAATAGCGATTGGAATGGTAAGGTCATTACCGCCTATCGGCCTGACCAGGTAACAGACCCAGACTATGAGGGCTATGACGAGGCCCAGGATGCGATGGCGGCGTTAACAGGTGAAGACACGAGAACCTGGGATGGCTATCTCGCGGCCCATCGAAATCGCCGGGCATTTTTCAAGGAAATGGGGGCGACGTCCACTGATCATGGTCATCCAACCGCGTTCACAGCCGCCCTTGATGAGATGTCAAAAAGAGATCTTTTCGCCCGGATCGTTGCGCAAGATACACGTCCTGGTGATGCGGAACTCTTCCGAGGGCAAATGCTGACAGAGATGGCCCGGATGAGCCTCGACGATGGCCTGGTCATGCAGATCCACCCCGGCGTCTATAGAAATCACAACAGGACCATATTTGATCATTTTGGTCGCGATAAGGGCGCTGATATTCCGGTGCAAACGGAATATGTTCGTGCGCTCCAGCCCCTTCTTTCGGCATTCGGGAACGAACCGAACCTGACCATTATCCTCTTCACACTGGACGAAACGAGCTACGCGCGGGAGCTTGCCCCCCTCGCAGGACATTATCCAGCTTTACGGCTTGGTCCCCCATGGTGGTTCCACGATAGCCCAGAGGGGATGCGCCGCTTCAGGCAGGAAGTGACCGAGACGGCCGGATTTTACAACACGGTTGGGTTCAATGACGACACCCGCGCCTTTCTCTCGATTCCCGCCCGGCATGATGTCGCCCGGCGGATGGATTGCGCCTACCTTGCCGAACTCGTGTCCGATCATCGGCTGACGGAAGATGAAGCCCATGAGTTGGCCTACGACCTTTCCTATCGCCTCGCTAAAGACGCATACAAATTATAATCAGTAAAAAGAAGGCCTATCATAAGATGGGGCCGCCCCACAGGGAGAAGACATGATAGCGTTCGATCGACGTCAATTCCTGCTGGCGGGCGGCGGGGCTGCGGCACTTACCGGGTGCGGGAACGCAGCTGATCGTCCGTTCTACGCGGCGGATGTTCATCCGCAAGACTACCCCACCGTTCAGGCGGTTCGGCATATGGGCGAGATCATTCGTGAGCAGACAGGAGGACGGCTGTCCCTTCGCATCTATTCCGGTGGACAACTTGGGTCAGAGCGCGACACGCTGGAAATAACGATTTTCGGTGGGATCGACATCAACCGAGTCAACCTCACCCCGCTCAACTCGATTGCGAAGGAAACGCTGGTTCCCGGCATGCCCTTCGCCTTCCGTTCCATCGCCCATATGCGCGCAGCCTGTGATGGCCCCCCAGGACAAAAGATCCTTGATGCCTTGCGGGCCCATGATCTCGTCGGTTTGTGCTTTTACGATTCCGGTGCGCGCAGCGTGTACAACACCGGTCGGCCTGTCCGTACACCTGATGATATGGCAGGCCTTAAAATCAGAGTGCAGAGTTCAGAACTCTTTGTGGCCATGATCGAGGCCCTCGGCGCTAATGCCACACCGATGAACTATGGTGAGGTCTATCAAGCCTTGTTACAAGGCGTTATCGACGGAGCCGAGAATAACTGGCCCTCCTTCCAAACCAGCCGCCACTATGAGGCTGCATCCTACTATACGCGAACAGAACATGTCATGGCGCCTGAGGTCCTGGTGATGGGCATGCGGACCTGGCGTAAACTCAGCGACACAGATCAGGAGCTGGTGATGGATGCCGCGAAACAGTCCGTCCCCATCATGCGCAAATTATGGGATGCGCGGGTGAAACGTTCAAAAGACATCATTCTGGAGTCTGGTGTTCAACTGATTGAACTTGAAGACAAATCAGCTTTCCGGGAAAAAATGACGCCTGTCTATGAGCGCTTTCTCGACGCCTCACTTCAGAACCTGTTCCAAGACATCCAAGACATAACGGAGCCCACCCGTGTCTGAACTCTCTAGGTTGGTCTCAAAAGTCTGTCTTTGGGTATCGGGCACAGGGCTATGTCTAATGACAATCATCATTATGTGGCAGGTGTTTGCACGGTACGTGTTGAATGCCAGCCCCTCCTGGTCCGAACAACTCGCCCTCTATCTAATGGTCTGGACAGTGTTACTCGCCGCCGCTGCGGGTGTACGGGAAGGGTTTCATATTCGGATCACTGTGTTTCAAGACAGTCTGACGAAAACTCCAAGGCGGATGATTATCGCCCTTTGCCATCTTATCACCGGGGCCGTTGGCCTTTTCATGGTGGTGACCGGTATTGAAATTGTGGGCCGAACGTGGGGGATCGACATCCCCGCTCTCGCTGTCCCCCGCGGTTCAGCGTTACTCCCCATACCGATGGCAGGCGTCCTTATCACTCTTTTTACGATTGAACACCTCGTCAACATGGCGCGCGGGAAGGAGGTGGACGCTCTATGGAGTTAATCGTCCTTCTTGGCAGCCTTGCCTTATTCCTCATCATCGGGGTGCCCGTCGCATTCGCCCTATTCGCCTCATCGCTACTCACCTTCCTTTTTCTTGATATCGCGCCCGTAGTGGCAGTTCAGCGATTGGCTGCCGGCATTAATGTCTTTGCCCTGATGGCTATTCCATTCTTTATTTTTGCAGGCGATCTTATGTATCGTGCGGGAATCGCAGAACGCCTTGTCCGGGTGGCGGATGCTGCGCTCGGTCGCGCACGTGGGGGGCTTGGCCAGGTTGATGTGGGCGCCTCAATGCTGTTTGGCGCCGTTTCGGGGTCCGCTGTGGCGAGCGTTTCAGCTCTCGGCTCTGCGCTCATCCCTATGATGGAGGACAAGGGGTACGACCGAGACTATGCCGTAAACGTCACCTGCACTGCGGCAATTTTGGGCCTGATCATTCCACCATCCCACAATATGATTATCTACGCAGCGTCTTCGGGGATCGGCGTATCCATCGGCGATCTGTTCCTTGCGGGGATAATTCCTGGTCTTATGGCCGGCGCCTTATTGATGGGAGCGGCATGGCTGGTCGCCGTGAAACGCGGCTATCCCAAAGGCGAATTTCCCGGCTGGACCACCTTCGTGCGCGCCTTATTCGCCGCTATTCCAGGGCTCATGACGGCCCTCATCATCGTCGTTGGTATTCTGGCAGGGATCTTTACACCAACCGAAAGCTCCGCTGTCGCGATCGGCTACACTCTCCTTATCGCTGTCTTCGGATACCGAACATTAGGAGGAAGCCAATTCGGGCTGGCTGTCACCGGCGCTGTCAGAACAACGGCGATGGTCATGATGATTATTGGATCTGCTGCTGCCTTTGGCTGGTTGCTGGCCCTATTGGAAGTCCCCACCCAGTTGGCCAGTCTTGTGACATCCATCACCGATAACCCAACAACAGTGATGCTGATCATCCTCCTCGTGCTTTTGGTGCTAGGGACCTTTATGGATATGGCCCCCCTGATTATCATCACCACACCGATTTTCCTACCGGTCGCCACTTCCTTCGGTGTCGATCCGGTACATTTTGGAATCATCCTTATGCTGTCCTTAGGCGTTGGCCTTGTCACGCCTCCCGTCGGGTCGGTCCTATTTGTCGGGGCAGCTATCGGCAAGATCCGGGTCGAGGACGCTATTAAGACAATGTGGCCATTTTACCTCGCCCTTATTGTCGCGTTGCTACTCACCGCCTTCATTCCCGCTATTTCGCTCACCCTCCCCAGCCTTCTGAACTGATATGCAACGCCTTTCCGCCGCGACTCTTTCCCAATTGCCAGGGCATGTCAGGCGCCCCGCCTATGACCGAAACGCCCTTGAAGACCAAGTCGTTCATATTGGCGTTGGCGCCTTTCATCGCGGCCATCAGGCCATCTATACAGAGATTGCGAATGAAATTGGAGGTAGTCGTGCGGGCGTGACGGGTCTCTCTCTTCGCTCCCCCACCTCAGAAAAAGCTCTTGGGCCGCAAGATGGCTATTATACTCTTGGTGTAAGGAATGGCAGTGATGAAGAGCTTCGGCTCATTGGAAATATCCGTGAGGTAATCACCGCCCCTACGGCGCCCCACCGCGCAATTGCCGCTTTGATCCGGCCCAGCGTCAGCGTTGTAACCTTGACCATCACCGAAAAGGGATATGGCCTTGACCCGTCGACCGGAACAATTGTCACTGATCATGGAGACGTTGCGTCAGATTTAGCGAATACAGCCTCCCCCTCATCCGCTATCGGGTATCTCGTTGAAGCGCTTCGCCAACGGCACGAAACAGATGCGGGCCCACTGACTATTATCTCTTGCGATAACTTACCCCATAATGGCAGTCGGCTTCGTTCGGCCGTCCTTCAATTTGCCGATCACACCCACAAGGGGCTTAAAAGCTGGATTGATACCATCTGCTCCTTCCCCGAGACTATGGTTGACAGAATCGTTCCCGCTACAAGGGCGGATGATATTCAGTCTACCGATAAGAAACTGAATTTGCGGGACGAGGGGTTCATCAAGACTGAACCCTTCATGCAATGGGTGATCGAAGACAAGTTCGCTGGCCCTCGCCCCGCATGGGATCAAGCAGGCGCGATGCTGGTTCGTGACGTGGCAGCGTTTGAGACAGCCAAGCTACGCTTACTGAATGGTTCTCATTCTGCCATCGCCTATTTGGGTTACCTGTCGGGTCACAAATATGTACACGATGTGATGAAGGATGACGCGCTAAGCCCGTTCATCACCAAATTGATGGACGACGCGATCGCCCCCACCGTTCCCGAGCCGGAAGGGATGGCTATCGTTCCCTATGCACGATCCCTACGGGAGCGCTTTCAAAACTCTGCGCTGCAGCACGAAACCTGGCAGATTGCGATGGATGGTAGTCAGAAGTTACCACAACGGCTCCTGAACACAGTTCGAGATCGACTGACGATAGGGCAACCTATAGATCTTTTGGCCCTCCCCATTGCGGCATGGATTCGGTACGCCGCTGGCGCCGATGAGAATGGGCATTCTATTGATGTTCGCGACCCGCTTGCTGACCAGTTTAATCACATTAGTCAGTTAGCCAATGGAAATGCAAAAAGCCTCATGGATGGTTTCTTGGGTATCACCGAAGTATTCGGAAAGGACCTACCCCGCCATAAAATCTTTACGTCGTCTGTTGAAACACACCTCATATCGCTCATGACCAAGGGGAGCCTCCAAACAGTCCGTGAACTCCTTTAAACTTCTGACATATCCCTAAAAGCTCTTATTCAAGAGATCGAACGACGACCCCACTTTCAGCGAACCCATAACGGATGGCCTTACTTTCAATAGTAACAGCGTGGGGTGGCACGATCACCGGCTGCGTATAAAGATGATAGCGGGCATCGTCATCGCATCCTTGTGCCTCACAAAAGCGGTATCCGATGGATGCGCCCCCCGTCAGACTGGAGACTGTGATCTCTCGCTTTCCCTTCTTCGCATCATTAATGCGCACCAAAGGTGCCAACGTCTTAGGCTGTTCTCCCTTTGGCCACATGTGGTCAAGTACCATCTCTGTTTCACTCAGCGGCGCAAGATCTCCTGTTTGTTGTCGGTGGTCTTGAAGGGCGCGGGCCAACCGAGTCTTTACATGCCCGAACTGCGGGTGATCAGCTAAATTATTCGTCTCATGAGGGTCCGTGTAAATGTCGTAGAGTTCTTCCAAAGGCCGGTCCTTAGAAAAATATGCAGAAAACGCAGGCCTTAACCGACCTGCACTGTGCTCGTCCCGTAAAGACTGCATCATGAGTGCGTTCTCGCGATAGCTGACCGGAGCCAATTGTGGTCGGCCCGGAATTTCGTTTCGGACATATTTATACCGACTATCGCGTACAGCACGCACCCTATCGGGGTACTCATCAATCCGTCCCCTGGCGGCGAATATGTGAGTCCGGGCCAGCCCACGGTCCGATGTCAACACATCCCGTCCTTGCAGGTAACTGGGTAGCGGGGCGCGTCCAAGAGAGAGCAAACTTGGGGCCAAGTCGACAAAAGAGATAAGGTCGTGGCGCACCGTGCCGGCGGCCTGCCCCTTAGGAAATCGCACGATAAACGGAACATGAAGACCCGAATCATACACCGTTCGCTTCGCCCGGGGGAAGCCGTCTCCATGATCTGTTGTGAAGATAATCACTGTGCTATCCAGCAAACTTCGCCGGGCAAGGTCAGATATCACCGTCCCCACCCAGTTATCGAGAAGTCTAATGTTGTCATATTGCCGCGCAAGATCGCGACGCACCCGAGGCGTGTCTGGCAGATATCCTGGAACTGTAACGTCCAACGGATCAGAAAACGGAAAGCCATCCTTAAACCGCCCCATGTACCCTGCAACGCGATCCACGATGCGCGGTGTATACAGAGTTGTCTCCGGACGGAAAAGACGACTCTCATGGGTGTTATTGTCACTCATCATCAGAAAGAAAGGTTTTTCACCGCTCCAATCGTCGAGAGAGACATCGTCGCCTGATATATCCCAAATGGAAAACGGGTTACCGATCTGGTAGTCCGTTTTGCCTTTATTGAGCGTTTCATAGCCAGCTGCACGCAACAGCTCGGGAAACGCTTTGGCATATGCGGGCGGCACAGCCTCATAGGGAATTCCTACAGATAGAGCAGCATTGCCAGGGGGTATACGGATCTCACCAAAACTTGACACGCGCATGTGCTGAGCACCGAATGTTTCAGGGTGCAGTCCCATAATCAACGCGGCGCGGCTTGGCGAACAAACACCCGCAGCCGTAAACGCTTGGGTGAACATAACGCCCTCATGAGCCAATTTATCGATATTTGGCGTGTGAGCCAGCGTGTCGCCGTAGGCGCCGATGCGTGGCCCAAGGTCTTCAACGACCATAAGAAGGATATTAGGGCGCTTCAGTTGCCGCGATGTGTCAGCGGCAGCGGCAGCGGCAGCGGGGCGCATGGTCACCAGCATCACCGCCAATGGCGATAGAAGGCAAATGGCCAATATGCCTCGTATCCGTATACTACCAGTAGAACGCATAAATCGCGATGATGGTGGCGGTGATAAGGGCGGCGCCAATATTAAACGCCGGACCCGTCTTAAAGGAGATGCCTCCTAGATCGACAACGGCTTCCTCCGTCTGAGGTTTTTGGAGATAGGACAGCGTGGCCCCAAGCCCAAGACAGATAAGAAACACAATGCCAACACGATCGATAAACGGCATTTCTGGGAACCAAATTTTAAACGCCAGCGACAAGGCGAATGACCCAATCACCGCCCCCAACGCCCCAATCTCTGTCGAGCGTTTCATAAACATACCCAGGAGAAAAAGAGCCACAATACCGGGGGTGAAAAACCCTGTATATTCCTGAATAATTTGAAAAACCTGATCGGCGTCACCCAACAGGGGACGGGCAGCAACAATAGCAATTAGAATCGCCGTGAAGCTCGCTATCCTCCCAACTCGGACGAGTCGTTCCTCTGACTGGCCCCGCCCAAACAGGGGGCGATAGAGATCCATTGTGAGGATCGTTGAAATGGAGTTCATCATCGATCCCAAAGAGGAAACAATAGCCGCGATCAGGGCCGCGAAGATAAGACCGCGAATACCAACGGGTACTAGCTTCATCATCTCAGGATAGGCCTGATCGGCCCGAGCGAGATCAGGCGCCAGGATGATCGCCGCAATGCCGGGTAAAACGATGATAAACGGCATAATAATCTTAAGCCCAGCAGCGAATAGGATACCCGCTTGCGCCTCGGCAACACTTTTAGCCCCCAATGCGCGTTGGATAATATACTGATTAAATCCCCAATAGGAAAAGTGCATCACCCACATTCCCCCTAAGATCACCCCGATTCCCGGCAGATTTTGATATTGCGGATTGTCTTTCGACAATATCATATCGAAGCGTTCTGGCAATTCTTCGGTAAGGCGCACAAAGCCTCCCCATGCGTCGCCTCCAAGTTGGCTAAGAGTGATATTCGTGATCAGCACACCGCCGATGATAAGGAGGACCACCTGGATGATATCGGTTAAGGCGACCGCCTTTAACCCACCGTATAGCGAGTATGCCAATGCGAATAGCGCAAGGAGAATGACACCAACCATCATGTCGGCTCCCGTCAAGGTGTTGATCGCCGTCGCCCCAAGCCAAAGAATGGTTGTTAAGTTCACGAAGGTATAGATCCCCAACCAGAAGACCGACATGACGTACTTTACGCTGGGGCCAAATCGCTGATCAAGAAATTGGGGCATGGTATAGATGCCCCGCTTTAAAAAGATGGGTAGGAAGTATTTTCCGACGATAATGAGGGTAATGGCGGCTAACCACTCATAGGATGCGATGGCGAGACCGATGGCATATCCCGACCCAGACATCCCAATGATTTGTTCGGCAGAAATATTCGCCGCGATTAGGGATGCGCCAATCGCCCACCAGGGCAATGATTTACTGGCCAAAAAATAGTCAGCCGTGTTTTTTGCCCGCCCACTTTTTTCCCGAGAAACGAGTGTGGCAATCCCAATCAGGGCAATGGCGTAACCGACAACGATAACGAGATCGACTGTTTCCAAAACCATCGTTTATTCTCCAACCAAATGGGTGATAGAGATCGCCACCCTCGTGTTGCTCCACGTTTTGTTCATTCCACCCAAATCACGCCCCTACAGCTCATGAGACCTAATCTGATGACGACGGTGTTTCTATTGCTGTCGCCGGTTTGTTTGACTGCGTGCTTTCAGCAATTTCGATTGTCGTGCGTAGCCTGATGTCCGCCGATGACGATCCGATCATGAGTTCGATATCCCCTTGCTCAATCATCCATTGGGTATCGTTCTGCCAGATGGCGAGTTGAGCGGGCGTCAGGGTAAATGAGACCGTTTTCTCTTCCCCTGGCTTCAACTGAACACGGTGGATACCCCGCAACTCCTTCACAGGTCTTGCCGTGGAAGCGACAGGGTCGTGGATGTAGAGTTGCGCAACCTCCTCCGCCGGTCGATCACCAATATTCTTAATACCGAATGATATGTCTAATTCGCCGTCGCTATCGAGTTCGCGTTGACTAACTTTAAGGGCCGTGTACTCAAACTCTCCATAGCTCAAGCCATGACCAAACGGGAAAAGTGGATCGATGGGTAAATCAATATATCGCGACGAATAGCTAAGGGGGGCTTCGTCCGCTGTGGCGGGCCGCCCTGTTCTCAATTGCCGATAGGTCATGGGAATTTGGCCGGTCACCCGTGGGAAAGTCACCGGCAACTTACCGCCAGGCGGATTATCGCCAAAAATGACATCCGCAACGGCTGGCCCCATTTCAACGCCCAACATCCACGCCTCTAAGATCGCATCCGCGTTCGCGGCCAAATCGGGGATCGCTAATGGTCGTCCGTTGACAAGCACAACAGCCACCGGCGTCCCCGTCTTCAAAATCGCATCTGCAAGCGCCTGTTGCGATGATGGTAGCGCAATGCTGGCGCGGCTCCTCGCCTCCCCACTTTGATCGAAGCTCTCGCCGACAACAAGAATGACGGCATCAGCCCTCTTGGCGGCACGTACCGCGCGCCTTACCCCCGAAATATCATCACTGAGAGGGGCTGCTCCCGCTTCAAATACCACCTCAGTTGACGGATCAACAGCCGCTTTGATCCCGTCCAGAATGGTGATCACGTCATCCGGCTGTCCCGCCGCCTTCCACGACCCAAGATGTGATCCCGCGTCATTGGCCAAAGCGCCGATAACGGCAAGCCGTCGCGGGTTCTTCGCGAAGGGAAGAACATCCCCATCATTCTTTAAAAGAACGATTGACTTGCGGGCGGCTTCTCGCGCCTTCGCACGATGTTGTGCGCTCAGCAGAGCATCCGTCTCTCGGTCAGTATCATGATATTTGTAGGGGTCGGCGAACAAACCTAAATCAACTTTAGCCTGCAAAACACGGCGGACCGCCTGATCAACCAGAGATATATCGACATCCGCCCCAGCGTTCGCCGCCTTTAGGAAGTCGGTCCCATAAGCCTCAGAAACCATCTCCATATCGACGCTGGCCTCCAACGCCTTTTGACTGGCTTCAACACGATCCGCAGCCACGCCGTGTACTGTCAATTCGTCCACCGCAGCCCAATCACTGACAAACACGCCGGAGAAACCCCACTTCTCACGTAGGAGCCCCCTGACAAGCGGCTGATGAGCGTGCATCGGCGTCCCCGAAAGGTCGTTGAACGCTCCCATCATACTGCCCGCCCCCGCCTCCAGAGCGGCGTAAAATGGCGGCAGATAAACCTCATGCAACTCTCGTAGGGGCAGTTGTACGGAATTATAGTCACGCCCCCCTATGGCAGCGCCATATCCCACAAAATGCTTCGCAGTCGCCATAACAGTATCAGGATCCGCAAGGTCACCCCCTTGGAAACCGCGCACTTGAGCCCCCGCCAAAATCGACCCCAGATAAGGGTCATCGCCTGCCCCTTCGACGATCCGCCCCCACCGTGGATCAGGAGAGATGTCAATCATCGGAGCGAACGTCCAATGAATACCTGACGCTGCTGTTTCGACGGCCGCCACCCTCGCTGCGTCTTCGACAACAGATGGATCAAAGCTTGCAGCCAGAGCGAGGGGCACCGGAAAAATGGTGCTATGCCCATGGACAACGTCAAGAGCAAAGAGGAGCGGGATCCCCAAGCGAGACTCTTCAACCGCCACCTTTTGCGCGTTCCGCAACACTTCGGCCCCTGAAACATGAAGGTAGGAACCGACGCTGCCCTTACGTATACGATCAAATTGATCCTCTGTAAGTTTGGAATTGAAAGCTTTACTACTTCCGCCCGCCAGTTGGGTGAGTTGTCCGAGCTTCTCCTCCAAGGTCATCTGATCAATCAGAGCGTCAATATCGATGTCATCGCCTGGCTCAGTCGCCCACACCGAAAGCGGCATAGCGACAGTCGCCAACACAACAAACGAAAACGCTGAAACCAATCCCCAAAGGAGGGCGTGAGGTTTAGGCGCGCTCCATATATGTGTGCTCTTCATATCAAACTCCAGCGATGATCTCAGGTCAGCGCTCCCGCACTAATCCATGTTGGTTTTTCTGCCCTCTGGCGGGCGCGATGAGTGAGATCTGCAAACGATTACATCATCTTTTCTATTCGTTTGCAGATCTTATGACTTAACTAATACCGCTCGAGCCTAGCCGTCATGCAGCGGCACCCCCAGCGCTCAAGCACGCCGGGAACACTTTACTTTAATCTGTAAGCCTCTAAATCTGAAATCCCCTTCTCATCACCGAGAAGAGGGCGATCATGGAGAATACTGCGCAAAACATCAGTATCAACATCTTGGACAGAAATGCCCTCATCGATTGAGAGACTCGCCGCAACCGCAGCGGCCTGGCTGGTTGCCATAAACACTGGTTCCATCCGAGCAGAACCAAAACCACTATGCGTCGCAGATAGCGCGAAGGTCACAAACAAGTTTGATACCTCATCTTCCTTAGGCGTCAGCGCCCGATAAGGAATAGCATAGGGCGGTCGACCAGGGCGGCGCGTTACGAAGTTCCCGTCACTTTCGATGCGGCCATCTTGCAAAAACCGAATGACGCTGTGGGAATCACCATGATATGATCCGTATGCAATTCCATCATCAACTTCCACTAGGTTGTAGACGTTCTTTTCGGTGATCACATAGGAACCAATCATACGTCGCGCTTCACGAACATATAGCGCGTGAGGCCAGCCATCTGTGTCGATGAACTCATCTCGACAGTATCCCCATTCCCGCATCTCTTCCCGAATGCGGGCAGGAACCCTAGGGTCAGACACAATAAACCAGAGAAGACCCTGTTGATAGGTTTCGTGGGTCTTCCATATGGTGTCACGGGTTTGGTAGTCACCGTCTGGATAATCCCATGCCCCACCAATGAAGTCCGTAGAAAATCCGTACCCCCCTTGATTATTCCAGTCTGATTTCCCATAGGGCATAGGGTGTATGCGAAACCCGTCGTGAATGGACTCCCACGGTTCGATCGCCAACATGCGAGCCAATAGTTCGTATGTCGCAGGATTATACCCTTCCGGCTCCACTATGGGTAGCCGATCCTCATCCTGGCACAGGCACATACGAAAATTATAAGCCTGTACAGCTCGATCGCCCTTCCCAGGTGTGAAGGTGTAATCCGCAGTGATGCCGGCGATTAGACCACTACTCGGATCGCCCGGAACAACATAAGGGTCAACGCCATCGGGATATTCTGTCTCTGTTTCGGGTTGGCCGTATACACCTTTCGTCTTCCCGAAGATGGCGCCATTGTACATCTCATCATATTCATCATTACTCTCACGACCAATTGTGTAAGACACACCCGCTTTGGCCATCAGGTCGCCTTCATAGGTGGTGTCAATAAAGACGTGCGCGCCGAAGGTGAGATCGGGCACCGTACCGTCGCCAGCATACTCAAACGTCGCCGTCTCAATATCAGTGCCGCTCTTCTCTACCGATATGACGCGGCGAGAATAAAGAACCTCAATCTCCGCCTCATCAAGGTAAGCTTCAAAAACAAGCTGCGCGACATGGGGTTCGAATGTCCACCCCAGTCCCGAAGGTCCGTACAAGCGCCCCATATGTGGGCGCTCTTTATCGAAGAGCGCTTTCATCTCCGCCATTTTCTGCGGCCCATAATAGTCGCCAACACGCCGATAAAAATCGCGCGCCAAACCGTTGACGCCTGTTTCATCGCCCACGTCGGTAAATCCAAGCCCGCCAGATGATAGCCCCCCCAAATGGCGCCCAGGCTCGATGAGAATAACGCTTTTGCCCATCTTCTTAGCCGCATAGGCAGCAATCACCCCCCCGGACGTCGCGCCGTAAACGACAACGTCATAGTGCATTGTCGGTGCACTCACCTCTTTGGGCGGCTGAGGGGTACAGGCAACCAAAAAGAAAAGACCAATAAGCGATAGCCTTTTCGCAAAGAAGCTATGATCAGCGCACCTTAGCAAATCCCTGGGAGTCACACGCCGCTCAAATCGTTTTCTTAAATTCACGACTCAACAACCTCGATTTCTACTGTTTGTAGGCGAACACAATCCGCACCAACCATAATTTTATATCGACCCGGCTCCGTGACATACTGCAGACGATCATCATAATATCCCAGATCATCCACAGTGAGGTCGAACTTCACAGTTTTCTTCTGCCCGGGCCGTAAAGATATCCGCGAAAACTTCCGCAGTTCTTTGACTGGACGCGCCGCACGCGAATATTCATCGCGAATATAGACTTGTAGAACTTCATCCCCAGCGCGTTGACCGACATTTGTCACAGGAACGCTAAGACGGATTTTATCGCCCTTCCCTAGCTGTTTTTTGTTGAGACGCGGCACCCCGATCTCGAATGTGGTGTAACTTAATCCGTATCCGAATGGGAAAAGCGGTCCATTCTCGACAAAGGCATACTCCCGGAACCACCCGGAGGGCTGTTGATAGTAGTAAACAGGGAGCTGGCCCACATTCCGGGCGATTGATACGGTTAGCTTACCGCTAGGCACAACATCGCCAAATAGAATATCAGCCAGCGCATGACCACCCTCCTCCCCCGGATACCATGCATCCAAGATGGCAGGGCAAGCCTCAGCAAGAAAGCGAGGTGATAATGGTCGACCATGGATGAGCACCGCGGCCGTAGGTTTGCCAAGCGTTAACAAAGCCGCCGCCAGCTCATTTTGTTCGCCGAGCAACTCTAAACTATCGCGCTCCCCCCGACTATCACCCTGGAAGTAGGATTCGCGGGCCGTTTGCTCATTACCCCCAAGGGCCATGACGATAGCATCAACGCCCTGCGCCTTCTCGACGGCCTCCGCAATGAGACGGCGATTGGCCTCTGGATCTGCCAAAGAGGCATTGACAGTCTTGTCAATCTCCAACTCCCCATCACTTGTCGGTTGTTCAGTGATGCCGCATCCCTCCGCATACGTGACAGAGAAACCTTCCTGACTTCCCTTTCCTTCAAGTCCCTCAAGCAATGATACGCCCTTGAAAGGTTTTGGGCTGTATCCACCAAGATGAACGCTCGCCGCGTTTGGCCCCACAACCAGCAATCGTTTCACATTCTTGGCGCTAAAAGGGAGCGTGCTATTATCGTTTTTCAACAGAACAACACTTTTTTCCGCTGCACGACGAGCTAGAGCTTTGTGTTTCGTTGAAGCGGTCAAAGCAACCGCCGCTGCTTCATCAGAAAACGGCTTATCAAACAAACCGACTTTGAACTTAATCGTCAGCAAACGCTCAGCAGCTTGCCGCACAAAGCCCTCGAAAACCGTCCCATTACGCACCAATTGCCCGAGATTAGAATATAACCCTCGCCCGGTGAGTTCCAGATCCACGCCGGCCTTCAGCGCAACTTCTGCTGCGCGATCTGGTGTTTCAGCCGTTCGATGGAGCGTATGTAAGCGGCGAATATCATCATAATCAGAGACGACGAACCCCGAAAAACCCAACTCATCACGCAACACATCTTGCAACAACCAAACGTTTGAGTGTGCTGGAACCCCATCCACTTCCCCGTGGGAGGCCATCACCCCCACAAGGCCCGCCTCTTCAATTGCCGCCTTGAACGGGATGATGGACGTATTGAATAGCTCTCTACGGCCCATCTGCGTCGGAGAGAAATTCCGCCCACCAAGGGTTTGCCCATAACCGGCAAAGTGCTTTGCGGCCGCTCCAATATGCCCATCCGATAGGTATTGGGAGGAAGACCCTTGCAGTCCGCGAACGATAGACGTTGCGAACGCCGCCGCCAGGTATGGGTCCTCCCCCCAACACTCCTCCGCACGCCCCCATCTGGGGTCTTGCGTTATGTCAAGGGTGGGCGAAAAACACATATTCGCGCCACGGGCGCGCGCTTCGGCCGCGACCGCCTCATATACTTCCTGCACCAACTCGGTGTCCCAAGAACAAGACATCCCTATTGCCTGGGGGAACGATGTCGCCTCCTGGGCAACAAGACCGTGTAAGCATTCTTCGAAAATAAATGCAGGAATGCCGAAACGACTTTTGGAAACCACCACCGCCTGAAGCTCTTCCACAGCACGGGCATTTTCAGCCGGTCCAAATTTCTGACTAGCCCGGAAAACCGCACCAATACCATGCTTGAAGAAAGGATAGCGTTCCTCAAAGCTCACAGGATCGCGAATCAAGCGCGTCGCAGGCGGGCATTGTAACTGTGCCACCTGTTCCTCGAGCGTCAATCGACCCACCAGGTCCCGTGCCCGCTCGGGCGGCGCCAGGATTATATCTTTATACGGTTCGGTATCTTTTGCCCGAGCCGAAGATGTTCCGGCAATTACAGCGCCGCCTAACACGGTTTGACCAAACCCACGCCTTGAAATCACTTTTTCGTCCTTTAGTAAAAAATATGGCAAGGGAACTCTATGCCGAAACACTATAAAGTTCTTTACCCGTTATATCAAAGAATGTGAATGCGGCCTTAGGCGTATCGCCATCTCGCGCAACAGACAATTGCAAAAAACCGCCCCCAATATTATTTTCGAGCTGAACATAGTGCTGGATGATCTCAGCATCTGGATCAGTGGAGTCTGGGTCACCGGATTGTCGTCCCGCTCTGGCGTTGGAATCATCGAGCGCCCCGGTGGAGAACTCTTGAAACCCGGCAGGGTTCTCCGCATGATACTGCCAATGACGGTCCCCAGTAATGATAAAGAGCTTGCCCGGATCAATATTCTGAGAGGTTAGCCAGTGGAAAAACTCATCACCTTCATACCGAAACCCACCAATGTTTGTGTGGTTGTCGGTTTTATAGGCATCATCGGGGCCAATCATCGGTGTCGGGTTCAAAATGACCTTAAATGTCGCATCACTGGCAAGAAGGGTCTCCCGCAACCATCGCTTCTGAACCTTGCCCCAAAGCGATTTTTCGGGACCATCCGGCATAGAGTTCGGACTGCGATGATTGCGCCCCTCCATAAACCAAACCTGCAGGTCCTTTGACATTCGGTGCGTACGGTAGGTAACCCCCTGGCCCAAATCATCAGCAGGCAATATAGGCAATTGTTCACGGGTCGTCGCAACAGCCAAGTCATGGGACATCGGGAAATCGCCATAGGGGTCAGAATCATTTCCCCGATGGTCGTGATCATCCTTACTAAAATAAACCCCTACAGAAGCAAAAAGATCGTGGAAGCGCGGTTGTGATAATTGTTCGTGATATTTGCGTCGCATCCCACGAAGGTCCGTACCTTGTTCGGGAACATAATTCATCTGTGAAAAATCGACTTTTTCTTCTGTGTGCTTTTTGACTTGACGAGCAATCGGCTCGTCAAAATAGACGACATCTCCATTAAAAGAGACATAGTCAGGATGAAGTCGTTTGATCGCAGCGAGGCTTGGGTAACCCTGACGTCGCGGGCCGCCCCCTGCGAGAGGCTTATTTCTATTCGCTATGTGATAAATATAGTAACCCATGCACGTGGTGAAGACCATCTTCACCGGCTCAGTGGACTGATCACCATATTGCGTTCGAAATGACCCTATAGGGCTGGTGAGTATTTCACCGCTTTCAGCTTCGCAGACAGCCTTATAAAAGTAAGTTGTCCCTGGCACCAACTCAGTCAACTGATGGCGAACCGTAAACTCCCGCGCTGGGGTCGCATCAATCCAAGGGCTTACCTGACTATTCGTTAGGTCAGATGAAACAGACCATTGGAATTTCACCCGTCCAGGCGCGCCGGGCACATCACCTTCGATCAGTTCCATTGACTGTGTCAGCCGCGTTTGAATGAGCGCTGAGCGCTCACCGACCTCGCCGACGAGCACCCCTTGCCCCAGGTAAATGCTTTGAGCGAATGTTCTCTTCTCCGTACAAGAGATAACAGGGGTGGCAAGTAGACCCAATATGGAGCTTTTCAATAAAAGGCGCCGCTTGCTATCAGGGTGTTCCATAGAATTTTCGTCAGTACCCATTTTACTTCTAACCAAGTTCCACTACGGGCGATGGAGGTGTCAGCCTCACTATGCAAAAGGGGGGCGATCCGTGGCCACCCCAATGCTTTTCACCAGACTTAAGGTTAGCCAGGAAAGTCGTCCTGGCTAACGTTTTTCAGTTAGTTCTTATGGCGCATCGGTAATCCGCCACTTCACCCAATCGCCGCTGTTGGACGGGGCGACGATAACTGCATTATCATCACCCCCGCCCCATCCGCGGCCTTGCAGGCGGGAACCGTCGCCCTTCACTTCCAGGAAGAAATCGCCGCCACCGGCGTCCACTTTCTTCCATTTTACCCAATCGCCGGTGTTCGAACTATCAACGATAACAGCGTCGTCGTCACCACTGCCCCAACCGCGGCCCTGAAGACGCTTCCCGTTTTCCCGCAGCTGAATGTACTCATAACCGCCGCCCGCACCGACAAATTCCCACTCGACGCGGTTACCGGTGGCGGTACTGCTCGATATTTGGGCATTGTTCGTGACAGTGCCTTCAAGACGACTAAAGTCACCTTTCGATTCGATGTATTTCCAACTCGTCCCACCGGCAGACCCAGTTGGTCCGTATAGCGGCCAAGATGAAACATAACTAGGCTGACTTGTTGTGTAGAGCGAAGGCGGAATATCTGCATTTGTTGGCAAATCATTCCAAACGACAGAACCGCCATCCTTCTTGTTGCCACCAACATAGTTACCACCACCACGGTTTTTGAGCGCGCCGGTATACTCGTTACCGATCACATTGGTTTTGTCAGCGCTATTACTGTCATCACCAATATCCTGCGACCGATTTCGGAAGAAAGTATTGTACCCCAACTCGGCGCCGTGAACACCATCGATCAGGGCATCGCCGTTAGCCGAAGATAAGTTACCCTCGAACAGGTTGTTATGTGACCCTCGACCATGGGTCACGAAAGGGTTATCCGTCCCCGTATAACCGGAGGCCGTGTTATAGGCGACCACAAGATGGTTGGCGCCGCGCTGGGTCAGAACATGGTGGCGTAGATTGGTGAACGTATTATAGGCGATGAATCCAACAGAGGCATCCCCATGCGAGATAATCACATAACCGAGCCCCCCTACGCCATTGTCACAAACAACATGCAGATCGCTACCTGTGATGATAAACTTGTAGGATTGCGCAAACGAGATATGGTGATTGGCTGATCGTTGCGATTCAACATTATCAATCCATACATTCTTTGTTCGTATGAATGTGAGATTATTCGAGAAATCGGCATTATCTCGCACCCGCTCAATCTTAATATCCTGAATCTTGATATTATTCGCCGTCGAATATTTTAAGAGCTTAGGTTGTTGGCTTGACGTGATGCCAATTCCCATCTTTTCACGAAGAGTAACCGTCCCTCCTGATGGGTTTGCATCGATAACAGAAATTTGTCCGGCGTTATAATTGTCTTTTAACCCCGTATTCGCCGTCATATAGACTTTGACGGTATCGTTCTTTGCCAATCCTGCAGTACTCGATACCGAAATGACGTTATCGCCACGGCTTATGGCGGAGGTAACATTTACCGGCGTTCCTTCAGATCCGAAGAACTTAATCTCTAATTTCTGAGACGTTGGAGCATCAAGCCGGAAGATCGTACTGCTTCCGTCGCCGTCTATCCAAATATCGCCCCGATCAACCTCAAGATTCGTTTTGAAGTAATATGTGCCTGCGGGAAAGTAGAAGCGCGTCCGCCCTGGGTTGGCCGCGATAATGCTCGCAAACTCAATCGCCGCATCCGTTGTAGGGGAATTTTTAGGCAACCCTGCCGTTGTGACATTGACGGTGGTCCAACCACCTGGATCCCACCAAACCTGTTCTTTCCACCCTTGAGGGGGAAATTTGCTGGTATCGAGATCACCATAGTCCGTAATTTGAGCGATTACGTTGGGTTGAACACAGAATGAAACAAAAAAAATACTGAGTACACTTAGAATATACTTCCTCATTGCTCACTTCCTCCAGGTTTATTTTTTTAGTTTCCCCCCAACGAGATTACCAATCGTACGATGGATTGTTGCCAACACTCTCCTTGTTTTAAAAAGCCCGACGCACAAAGTTTGGGAGAATTATTTTGGGATGTGTGCGTCGGGCTGAGTTTCGACTTTTAACTGAATATCAGTTTACAGTTTCCCGCGGATACCGAAGAAGATCCGCCGATCATCAATGCTATATTCAACAAGCTGTCGCTCGACAGACTGGAAGTTGATTTCTTCCTCCCTCGTCAAGTTGAGGGCATCCAAGGTGAGTGAAATCTTATCGCTCACGTCATAGCTCGCTGACAGATCGAGTTGCCCACGATCCTTCACATATTCTGGACTACCGCCAGGGTTGGAGGTCTGGATCAGGAACTCATCTCGCCAATTGTAAGCAATCCGAATACCAAATGGGCCTTTTTCATAAAAAGGAATTAGGTTGAGCGAATTTTCCGACAACTGCTCTAAGGGCAAGGCCTCATTCGTGTCAGGATCTAGGTCACCTGAGTCACTTTTCGTGTACGTATAGTTCCCTGTGAACCCTAACCCATCGAATGGAGCCGGCAGGAAGTCGAAGGTTTGCTGATAAGCAATCTCAAACCCTTCAATTGTTCCGCCTTCACCATTCACCGGACGGGTCAAGTCAAACAGAATACCCTCTGTGGTTCCCGGAAGGGTGATATCGGTGATGACTTCTGTTTGAGTGAACGATTCCACGTCCTTGTAGAAACCTGCAATGGTGAACAGGCCGGTCTCACCAAAATAGTACTCAATCGATAGATCCAACTGGGTTGCCCGGAAGGGGTCGAGCTCTGGGTTACCACCACTCGCCGTCCCGGTACCGCTTGCCGTATCCTCGATGAAGGAGAAACCACGACGAAGGTCGGTCGTGTCCGGACGCGCCAAAACCTCAGCTGCCGCGATCCGAACTTTCCACTCATCCGTCACATCAAAGCTGATGTTCGCACTGGGAAGAACGTCAGTATAGCTTTGCTCGTCTGTTACCGGCGTGAACTCCGACCGGCTCACAACGGCGAAACCACCGGCGGTCAGATCCGTCTGAGCCACCCGAACACCGACATTACCGCTGAACGGCACACCTGCCTCGCCAGCAAAGTTGGCCTTCACGTAGCCCGCCAAGATCTCTTCGTCGATGTCGAAGCTCGAGTTAGGATCAAATACGCGAGGGGCCAGACCAAGCAACGTCCGTAGCTCATCCTCGCGGTCGCGTGAGATGACAGGCGCAAACACCGTTACGTCTGGCAAACCACCCGCCTCGCCATCAAGGAAGTTGCTAAAGGATACAGGTTGGAAAACCTCCGGAAAGTTCGAAATTGGATTCCCTGCTTCGGCTGGTCGTGCAGACTCGCGGAACGTCCGTTCCCGCTCGATAGAGGAGTCAGCATAGCGCAAACCGGCCTCGAAGGAGGTGAAGAAGCTATTGTCCACCTCATAGTCGAAATCGAGGCGTGCCGAGAACTCTTCGCTTGGCGTTTCGACATTAAGGTTGGAGTGCCCACCAGGAACGTTGAAGTTGGCTTGGTTCGTGTAGTCGAAGCTCCCAAAATCAATGGTTGGTGAGCCGACAAAATTCACAGTGACGTCCGTCGGTGACGCAGGGCCGGCGTTCAAGCCAATAAAGTCGTCATCCTGCGTTGCAAACGAGTATGCAATATCTGCCGAGACTGTCAGCGCATCACGAGACCAATCGCCCCCCACACCGATAATGTAGGTTTCGTTTTCTTTGCCCTCATCCGTACCGCCGATTGTCGGGCGCGTGATGCCTGACCGCGTATACTGCAGCAGGGAGTCCCCTTCCGTAACGAACGGCCCAACAAGAGCGCTGCCGTTCCCCAGAATATTCCCGTTATTGATCGCGATCGACGTAAAGTCATCGTTCAGCTGTGTATATGTCCCATCAAGGTAGAGGTTAAGGTCATCAGTGGGTGCCCACTGAACAGATCCGGTGATACCGAGACTCTCACGCTCTCTGTTCCGAATGACAGCGTTGTAGTTGCGGGGCCCACGAAGAGATTCAGTGACGGTGTCACCATCAACATCAATATCGACTGACCGCCAGGACTGGGTGTCCAGAATGTCTGTCCGTAAGTCGCGCTCCCCATAACTGACCGCCAAGAGTAACCCAAGACTGTCGTCCAGAAACTTGTCTGTCCACATGGCGGACAGCTCGTATCCGTACTCTTCGGCCAGGTCAGAATAAACACCCTCGACACTGTACGCGATTGTCCGTTCATTAAAGTCGAGAGGTTTCCGCGTTGACAGAAGAACGGTTCCGCCGACACCCCCCTCGATGAGGTCAGCGGTAGGAGACTTATAGACCTCCACCTTACCAAAGAGCTCGGACGGAAACCCTTCAAGGGTCGCATTACGGTCTTCGTCATTGGACTGCACCGTACGTCCGTCGACCAGCAGCAAGACTTGCTCAAGGCCACGGATACGAATGCCTGTCCCCTCGCCCGCTTCACGGTCGATCTGAACACCGGTCACGCGCTGTAGCGATTCGGCAATGTTCGTATCGGGAAGTTTACCAATATCTTCGGCGGATACGACGTCGACAATCTGGCTCGCCTCGCGTTTTGCATTCCGCGCATCAAGCAAACTGCTGCGGATACCCTCAACAACGATAACGTCTGAGACCTCGCTGGTCTCCTGAGCCTGAGCTGGCGCTGCAAGCAATGGCAGCGCGCTCGCCGTCATCAATAGACAGCACGTTCTTGTGAAATTTCTCATGATAGTTTGTTCCTTCCCTGCGTTATTCGTAAGCTTGTTGGGGCTTTTTGGAGCCCTTTCGATTCCCAAGCTACAAAATGTGTAATCGTTTACAACAGCAATTGGTCAGATAATTTCAAAAATTGGTCTGCCATGATTGGCCAGGCCCATGATTGCTGCATCGCAAAAGCCGTAATAATTGAAATATCGCCCGAACAACTCTACCCAGGGTAGAATATTCTGCGTTTCATCCACGGAAAACACTGGAAAATGGTCGCGGTGATATAGGCATGTTGCCGGAAAACAACGCGCTGGTAAAAAGCGACGATCTCGCCCAGAGGGGAATCGTGGCGGCTGTCAAAGCCCTTTTGGTCATGCAGATTTAGAAGGCCCAGTGGCCCTTACCTGCCGTTGGGCTGAATAGCGGAACCAGCGATGCAAAGAGATCGCACCGGAGAGCTGGCTCTCCCCGCGCGTAATCGCGTAGAGCAGGAGCTGTAGCGTTTGGGGGCCTTGAAGCCGACAATGCCGCGATACGCTTAGTGATCGCGCCGCATGAGGCGGTTGGTGATAAGGTCGCTGGTACGCCACGCGAGTGCCATCATGGTGAGCGTTGGGTTTTTGTGAGGATTACTGACAAAGGTTGAACCGTCCACCAGGTAGAGGTTGTCAACATCCCAACACCGGCCAAACGGGTCGGTCACAGATGAACCAGGATCATCGCCCATGCGAGCGGTTCCAATTTCGTGAATGATTTCACCGCCCACGGAAATAGGTGCATCGTCGCCTTCGAACGGATTAAGCACCCGCCCCCCTGCCCGTGCGATAATCGCCTCAACAGCATCCCAGGCATGTCGCATTTGCCGCCGCTCTTCGTCGGACCACTGCCAGTGAAACTGTAAAACCGGCAGACCAAATTGATCTTTCACATTGCCGTCTAACTCGCAATAGGTCTGACTATTCGGCACCATTTCGCCGCGCACAGAGAAACCCGTTACCGATCCATAGGCATGCCGCATGCCTTCCTTGAACGCTTTTCCGTATGGCGCATTCGCGAAAACGGCGTGCTTCGCGACGCTCATGGACGGCTCACGCCCCCAGCTGCCGCCGAACTCGACATGATAACCGCGCGCAAAATCAAGCTCACCACGCCGCTGCGCTTCGTTCAGCCACCACGGAATGTAGAGATGGCCATAAGAGATCCCATCTTCGTTATAGTGTGGCCGCCCTTCCAGATGGGGAAAATGCGCTTCGATCTGCGTGCCTGGCGTATCCATCAAGTGGCGCCCTATGAGCCCAGTTGCGTTGGCAACGCCATCCGGAAATGCAGTGTTCCTAGAAAGGAGCAAAATCCTCGCGGTTTCGCAGGCACTCGCCCCCAGAACCACCACACGCGCCTTCGCCTTTACGTGCTCATCTGATGTCTTATCGACGAAGAGGGCGCCATCAGCTTGGCCACGCCCATCAATTGTCACCTCAAAAACATGGGCATTGGTGACAATGTCGAGGTTCCCTGTGGCCAGCGCCGGAGGCAGTAAAACAGTCGGAGACTGAAAATTGGCCCCAACATTACATCCGCGAATACACGGGGTGGCGTAAAAGCACGCCTTTCGCCCATTTAAGGGGCGTGTCAGGATCGCGCGCGGCGCGGGGGTACAGGGAATATCTAAATCTTCGCACGCGGCCTGCACCAACAGTTCGGGCACCCGGGCGGCGGGCGCCGGTTGGTGAATGCCCGGTGCCGGTCCAGGCTCATTGTCGACCCCGGTATCACCGCCAATAACACCAATCAGCGCCTCAGCTTTATCGTAGTAAGGTGCAACGTCCTCATACGAAATTGGCCAATCATCGCTTAAGCCGTCGAGGGTTCCACGCTTGAAATCATCAGGTCCAAAACGTGGGACGTGACGGGCCCAATGATTGGTTCGCCCCCCCACCATGCGGGATCGCCACCACTTAAACGCGCTTCCTTCGCCAACGGTGTAGGGCTCGCCGGGTACCTCCCAACCGCCATCAACGGTAGCGTCATAATAGCCGAAGGGCTTGTCAGGCGTGCTGGCTCCCCTTAGCGGGGCGTCGGCATTTCGCTGAAACATCGGCGTTTCGGTATAAGGATCGTAGTCGCGCCCCGCCTCAAGCATGAGGACTTTGACACCCGCACGAGCAAGGACGTAGGCCGCCATACCGCCGGTCGCACCAGACCCGACAATGATGACATCATATTCCTTTTCGAGCTGTCGATTCACGCGCGCATCCCTAAAATAATCTTGGGCCAGTCAGCGTTTTAAGGCGCCTTACCGCAATCCCGTTCAAACCGTTCACGGCGCTTTTTCCCGTCGCGGACAATGATGGCGATGCGATCGCAGGGCGTACCCTCGCGCATCCACTCACCTGGAAACTGCGCTCCTTTTGCACCCGCATCGCTACGCAAAACTGCCCCGACGCTGGTCCGCGCATTGTAAGGGACCGCATGCCGACCACCATTGTGCTGAAGCATTTCAAACAGACGGTGACGCATACTGACCCGCACATCATCATAGCGCCCATCATTGATGAGGTTCACCTTCTCCTGCGGATCCGCCTGCAAATCATACAGTTCCTCTCGGTCCCACACGCCATGATATGTCACGAACTTAAACCGATCTCCCCTTAGCGCGAAAGTCGTTGGTGTATGCGGATAATTATATTCCCAATAGTACTCGTACAGCAGCTCTTTTCGCCATGACGAAGCATCCCCCTCTCCACGTGACAGGGAGACAAAACTCTCCCCCTCAAATTGGGACGGCGCTTCATCAATGCCTGCAAAATCAAGCAGTGTCGGCGCGATGTCGATGTTTGCGACCAGACTTTCGATAGTCTCCGCTTCCGGTAGCCGTCCCGGGGCAAAGGCGATCAAGGGGACACGCATCGATTCTTCATAGGCGTTGCGTTTGTCAATTAGGCCATGCTCACCGAACATAAACCCATTGTCACCCATATATACGATGATGGTGTTATCAAGCTCACCCGATTGACGAAGGTGTTCAATGACGCGGCCAACGCTCTCGTCTACTGCTGTGAGGGCCTTAAAATAGTTACGCTTATATTCCGTAACATCAAGATCCTCATGATAGGGAAAATCAACCCCGTGCCAACTGTTCCGCTGATTTTGCACCCACATGGGCTTATTATCCGCTGTCGTTGTAAAATCATCCATCGTTGACGGCGTAGAAATCTCAAGGTCGCCGTAGATGCCCTCATGCCTTTTAGCGGGGGGGAAGGGCGCGT
>CALFRH010000060.1 GCA_937919225.1 uncultured Parvularcula sp. | reverse complement strand
CAGAACACTGTGCACCGGCGATCAGCTCAAAAACGTCCGTCGCGCTGGAAGGTGACTTTGCTGAGTGCGTTGCCGCTCTGGATTTCAGCTTCATCAGGGTCAAACAACCGCTCGATATCATCAAGGAACACGGTCAAACGCCCTATCACTACATCGTCTTTGGCGCTCCGTTGATTGACCGACCCCCACCACCAACGCCGCCATCAGAGGTGGAAGAAGTTGAGCAAGGTTATGTCGGGGAGCTCTTCAAGGTCATCGGCGAGCTGACTGGTGCCGACATTTCTTGTGAGGGTGATTTCGCCGCGCACAAACAATCGAGGGACCTGTTTGAACGATCACGTATGACCTTCTACAGCGCTGAGGGATTGAAAGAGCTAGCGCGCGACGGCATGGCGGACGCTGCCTATTTTGATCAGCTGCTTAGCGAGTTTCGGCACGGGCTCTACTACACCTACAGCGCGCCTGCGGCCTCTGGGTTCAAACGACTTAGTGAGACCGTTAAGGCCGCGCAGACGCAACAAGTGTCCAGATCAGCACTGAACGACCACATTAATCCACCCGATCGCGAAGGCCTGTGCCATCATCTGGCGAACAACGGCGATGTGAGATGGTGCGACGATGACTGATCGCACTGTAGAGCCCTCTGCCCCGCTCGATGGTCACCGCCTATTCAACACACCCCTTGAATGCGGCTTCCGCCTTCTCTTTGCGCTCGACGCATGCCGGCCGAAGGCTGCAGACCTGCAGCGCTTGATCAGCTATGACTACCTTCTTGTCCACTCAGGCGACATTGCAGGCGGGCCCCCAAGTCTTCACCCGCCGGTCCCGTTTCGCGGCTCTGAGTGGATTGTGAAACGGGATTTGGTGCGAGCTGGCCTTGGACTAGTTTTCGCTCGCGACCTGGTAACCAAGACTCTCACGCCTTCAGGTATCATCTTCAGCGGCTCTGAACTGACTACCGCATTCGTTGCCTTGCTAAAGACGGGTTACGCCGCTGAGCTGCGCTTGCGCGCGCAGTGGCTTGCCAACGAGTTCGGCGAAGCGAGTGACGAAGACCTCCAGGCATTCATGACAGAGCGAGTTGGCCAGTGGGGCGCGGAGTTTGATCGTATCTCCGCGCTCCAGGAGCTCGAACTCTGATGGCGCGCATCTCAGAGATACGCCTGACTGGGCAGGGCAAACCTGATGCATTGATCACGTTCAAGCCAGGTGCGAACGTCGTTGCCGGCGACTCTGACACGGGCAAGAGCTACTTGCTCCGTTGTATAGACTATGTATTCGGCGCTGAAGAGATGACAAAGGTCATTGACCAGGCATCCGGCTACGAACTCGTTTGGCTCGAACTCAAAAACGCCCTGGACGAAACGCTTACCCTAGAAAGACACCTGACCGGCGGCGATGTCCGGGCTTACAACATACCGGTCGAAGAGGTTCTTCACCGCAGGCACGGCACTTCTGATGAGGCAGCCGTCGAAGGTAGTGCCGAAGCGCCCGAGCTTGATGTTGAAACCCTGGCGTGGAAGCGACAGGGAAAGTCGCAAGCACGCGATGTCACTTCCCGTGTGTTTCCGTTCTTTGGGATGCCCGAGGACATAAGGCTTCGCAGCAACGACAAGGGTAAGACACAACGCCTGTCGATCCGCACACTTCTTCCTATCTTCGTTTTCGATGAGGCGATGATTATCAGCGAGAACTCCCCGATTATCGGGAACGGATTCGGCCAAACCGCAAACAAGCGCATGTTCTCGTATGTCCTCACCGGCACAGACGATAGCAACGTCATTGCTCAAGAACGGCGTGAAATCGCCCACGCGGAAATCTCAGCCAAGCTCGCTTTGATCGACGATCTGCTAGAACCGCTCCAAAAGAAGCTGGCAAGTACGGCCGAGCAGGCTGATGAGGACGATAGCACCGAGAGAGTGGAAGCTACGATCGAAAGCCTCTCAAGTCTTCTGTCCGAGAACGAAGAGGAGCGAACCCATCTTAGAGCTGAGCGTCGCGAGCAACTTGCGTTGCAACGCCGCGCTGAATCTCAACTGATCGGACTCGATGAGCTGTTGGAACGATATCGTTTGCTCAACGAGCGATACACTTCCGATCTGCAGCGGCTCGACTTCATCGCCGAAGGCTCACATTTCTTTGACGGCCTGCAAGACAGCACCTGCCCTCTCTGCGGTCAGGAGATGGATGGCACCGCCCATGAACACGAGGGACTGGATGCGCCAATAGACGCCGACACCGTCTATCAATCTGCCAGAGCGGAAGCCGCCAAGATTCAGGGCCTGCAGCGGGATCTGCAGGCCGCTATCCATGACCTGAACCACCGCAAGGAGCTGCGCACCAGCGAACGAAACAGTGCAGCTGATGCCTTAACGAGGATTGACCGTAAGCTCGACAGCGTACTTGCCCCTACGCGTGCACGCGCTCAGTCAAGCCTTGATGATCTGGTCCAACGACGACTCGATCTCCAGACCAAACGAACAGACAGAGATGAGGCTGACAGGCTGCAAACGCTTAAGGATCAGCTGACGGAAGAGCTCCCACCCATCGATAAGAAACAGGTCTGGGCACCGATCGATCCAGCAGCGGTCCTGAAGCTCTGCCGAACCATAGAAGAAGTTCTAAAAGAGTGGTCATGGCCGAAGGACGTCCGGGTCGAGTTTGATGAAAAAGCCTATGATCTCAGGGTCGATGGGAAGCCAAGGAAATCCCATGGCAAAGGATTTCGCGCTGTTCTCAATTCAGCCCTCGCAATCGGCGTTCTTCGATACTGCCACGAACACCAGAAGCCGCACCCTCAATTCGTTGTGCTCGACTCACCTCTGACCACAGTTAAGCAACGCGACGTCGAACAACCCTCTGAAGGCGACAAGGCGGATGCTCAGAACATTAACCAAACCATCGAACCGTTGTTTTGGGACAGTATTTCTAAAACAGCGCCGGATATTCAGGTCATCATCCTTGACAACAAAGAACCCGGCTCCGAATTGGCAGATGAGCTGAACCTTCAGCTTTTTGCAGGGCCAACTGCTGGTCCGC
>CALFRH010000059.1 GCA_937919225.1 uncultured Parvularcula sp. | reverse complement strand
ACCAAACGTTACCTTGACCAGTCAAGCCATATTATGGAATGGTGGCTATGTAATACTTATTTTTGGAATATTTGTTTGCTCGTGCTATTTGCTTCCGCGATTGAATCCGACAAGCGTGGCATTTCTTTCTCTGCCCGAACAGGCAAACCACAGGCAACCTTTAGAAAATTTAACGGTGGCTCAAAAAGCATTCATCGTCGGTATTGCAGCAACCCCATCTGGACTTACGGTTGCAGTCACCGCTTTTATTTCGATCGACTTAGCTTCCGCACCATTCTTATGGGTTATTCCTCTTTCTCTTTTCTTACTTACCTTTGTAATTTCCTTTCGGCAATCACCTCCAATTTCTTTAGAATTCTTGGCAAACGTATTTCCGTGGGTTCTGATCATAGCGACGTTTGTGATTTTTTTCACTCCAACACCAAATATTGTTGGTTCTCTGATCCTAACTCTTCTTTGTTTTTTCTTGGCAGCTTTATTCTGTCATACTCTACTTTATAGTCGTCGCCCTGATGCAACGCAGTTGACATCTTTTTATTTTTGGATGTCTCTAGGCGGTGTTATAGGCGGCGTATTTGCCGGCCTCATAGCTCCGCGCGTTTTTGACTGGGTCGCAGAGTTCCCACTACTCATGTTGGCAGTCATATTCTTGCTGCCCTACAAGCGGAAGACGAGTGGAAAATCTCTTCTGACGGGACTGGTGATCGGTATTGGCCTAGCAGCCCTGCTTTCTTTCGCACTCCAGTCTGAATTCAGTTCCACATTTTTGAAACGCTACCACGTCTTTTTGCTCCTAGTTGGTATGGTGACCATCGCCGCGTTTGTTCAAATACGATCTCAGTCTGCTGCACTTTCACTACTCATAGCCGCAATACCCCTTGCCATCACAAGTCTGCACTTGGGAAACAACATCTATTCCGAACGATCGTTTTTTGGCGTGATTAGGGTCAATTCTTCGTCGGATGGCCAGCATCGTCTCATGCATCACGGAACAACCGTTCACGGTGTAACGCATGAATCGGCATTCACGTCTGAAGTGGGCGAAGGCACGCCCGAAGCGCTATCGTACTACCACAAATCGGGAGAAATGGCCGAAGTACTTCAGGCTGCACGAAAACAATTAGACGGTCGAATCAATCGGGGGGCCATTGTAGGACTTGGGACCGGAAGTTTCCTATGCCACAGTAAACCGAAGGAAAGTTGGACTGTTTTTGAAATTGACAAAGCAGTAATTGATATTGCCTCGAATCCTTCATATTTCAGATTCATTACCGACTGCGCACCTGATGTTCGACAGATTCTTGGAGATGCGAGACTTACACTTGCCTACGAGCCTGATCGGCATTTTGATTTTCTGCTAATTGATGCATTTTCTTCAGATTCAATCCCAGTTCATCTAATGACCCTGGAAGCGCTAAATCTCTATTTTTCCAAACTGACACCCAATGGCCTTTTGGCTATGCATATTTCTAACCGACATTTAGAACTAGAAACGGTCTTGGCGGCAATTGCCGAAAAAGAGGGATTAGCCATCCGATCTGCTCAGTTTGAGCGAGATGAAACTGAACACGCTAGAAAGATATTTCCGGCAAAAACTGTCGTTTTAGCCAGAACCGACGAGCAACTCGGGCATTTATCAAGCGATTCACGTTGGAAGAAGGTGACCTCCGGTGGAACGCTGCCTTGGACAGACGACTACTCCGACATTATCGGCGCGATCCTACGGCATCAGTTACGAAACCAAGACCCTTCCTGATCTGAAGGTCTGTTACCGCTCGTCGGTTCCAACTCTCTGGAGCAGCTCTATTCTGCCGCAACCGCCACATCGCGGTGCGAGCGGCGGGCCCAGGGGCGGGTGCCTTCCGGGATTTCTTCGATCGAGCCGAAAGCCGGTTGCAAATACTTGGTAACCTCCGGCCACTCCCCGGCCTTCAGGGCTTTCAGGACTTCCGGTTTGGAAATCTCGAAGCTGGAAACACCGCAGCGGCGCGCGAGCGGCACCTGATCAAGGATGTAGCTGCCGACCGCACGGATATCACCATGATAGTTCAGGTGCTCCCGCAGGTCGCGGGCGGTTGAGAAACCACGGCCATCTGCGAAGCTCGGAAAAGCCACGGCGACATATGCAAACTTGCCCAAATGTTCCGCGGCAAGTCCGACGTTTTCCCCGGCCTCGACCAGCAATGCCGTTTTCCCGGCGCGGCTCAGGTATGCACCCGGCGCTTCAAGGAACAGCGACACCGGGACCAGCAAATCCCCGTCCGCAGCCGGACCGGTTTCACTGTCCGCCCGGATCCAGGTTTCCTCGACATACTCACCGTCTTTGTAGATCGTTGTCATCTTAAGCGTCCTCAAACTCTCTCATCGATGCAGCTCAAATGCCGCTGCCGTCAATTTTCATGGCCATGGGTCGGCCAATGAATGCCGCACTCTGTCTTGTCCTGACCGCGCCAGCGGCCCGCGCGAGGATCTTCTCCCGGGGCCACCTTGCTGGTGCACGGCAAGCAGCCGATCGACGGATAGCCCTCGGCGACTAGCGGATGCGGTGGCAGGTTATAGCTCTTCGCATAGTCCAGGATGTCAGCCGCTGACCAGTCGGCGAGCGGGTTGATCTTCACTCTGCCCGCGTCGATCTCGAACACGTCCAGCTCAGACCGGGTCGAGCTCTGATGGCGTTTCCGGCCCGAAATCCAGGCGTCAAAACCATGCAATGCGCGCTCTAACGGGACCACCTTGCGAATATGGCAACACGCATCCGTGTCGCTCATCCAAAGCATGCCGGCAGGGTCTTTTTCGGCAAGGTCATCCTTGGATGGCTTGAACGTGCGTACATCGGTGAGGCCTAGCTTGGCAACCAACTCATCCCGGTAAAGGATTGTCGCCGGGAACAGCTTCACCGTGTCGACGAACAGTACCGGTGTCGTTGGGTCCACCTGTGAGACCATGTGCAGGAGCACGGCAGAATCCGCGCCAAAGCTGGACACCATGGCAATTTCCCCAGCGAACTGATGCCGGATAGAGGCCTGAAGGATGTCTTGTGCAACGGCATCCTCGAACTGGGCGTTCAGAGCGGCCACTTCCGCCTGAAGCCCGAGTTCCGGATCAACGCCGAGGCTGAAGGTCTCATGTAGCGCCATAAAGGGCCTCCTTGAACGGCGCCTCCCCGACCCGGCGGTACGCATCCAGGAAGGTTTCGTCCTTGCCGGACCGTAATCCGAGATAGGTGTCGACCAGTGTCTCAATCGCGTCGACCACTTCTTCGGACGAGAACCCGCGGCCAACGATTTCACCGATGGATGCGTTCTCGTTCGCCGATCCGCCCAGCGTGACCTGGTAGAATTCCTCGCCCTTTTTCTCCAGGCCGAGAATACCGATATGGCCGACATGATGGTGCCCACAGGCATTGA
>CALFRH010000058.1 GCA_937919225.1 uncultured Parvularcula sp. | reverse complement strand
TGTTTGACGGTCCGTGAGCCCAATGAAGAAGCCCACAACGGCCCGAGCGTCGGCATCGATATGGGCGTGAAGAACCTCGCGACCCTGTCCACCGGCGAAACGATCCCGAACCGTCGAAGTGGCGATGGATGCCGTGCCGCCGTCCGGCGCGCCCAGCGGGCCCTGGCGAGGTGTAAGCGCGGGTCTAAAAGACGAACCAAAGTCAAAGCGCGTTTGGCAAGACTGCGTGAGCGCGAAGCCAATGCCCGGACAACCCATCTGCACCAAGTTACAGCAGATCTGACCAGGCGCTTTAGCACGATCGTTTTAGAGGACCTCAAACTCTCAAACATGACGAGAAGCGCGAAGGGTACGGTCGAGGAGCCCGGCAGAAACGTTCGTCAAAAAGCAGGGCTCAATCGGGCCCTGACAGACACGGCGCTGGACAGATTCAGCGAACTACTGACCTACAAGGCTGAACGCGCCGGTGGGAAAGTCATAAAAGTCGATCCAAAGCACACCAGCCAAACCTGTTCCGTTTGCGGCGCGGTTGATGCCGCCAGTAGGCGAACGCGCGATCAGTTCACGTGCACGTCATGCGGCCATACTGGGTGTACTGACCATAATGCTGCGATCAACATCGCGCGGCGCGGGGGCGTACTGGTCCCCGGAGGCGATAACGTAAACCATCAGGCTATGCGTCGCCTCGGAAACCTCGTTTTACATCGATCGAATTCTAAACTGAGACAGTACCAGAGGAACGGATGATGTGGAAATCCGCTCTGACGAAGACTATGCGCAGGTCGCGTATGATTACGCACAGGACATTGTTAATGGGCGCATCCTTTCGAACTATTGGGTCAAGCTCGCCTGCAAACAATGGATCGACGATCTTGAGCGTATAGGCCAAGATGACTATCCGTATACTCTTGACATAGAAAAAGCGGGAAGCGCCTGCGCTTTTATCGAAAGCCTACCGCTCCCCAAGGTCAAGAAAAGCCGAGAAAACAAGAACTTTGTCCTAGAGCCGTGGCAAGTCTTTGTTGTGGTGACTTTGTATGGCTGGGTTTCGAAAGAAACCGGCTTTCGGCGGTACCGAGAGTTTTACCTAAAGGTTCCCCGTAAGAACGGGAAAACCGCTTTGGCCGCGGCGATCGCGATCTATGAGGCGTTCGCGAACGGTATTGACGGGTCTGAGGTTTATTTTGGCGCGCGAGATGAGGCCCAAGCGAAAATTGGTTGGAACGCCGCAAAACAGATCCTCCGCAAAGCGCGAAAACTCCGGGAAACCCTGGGGATTGAGCTAAGGGCCGAAGTCCATTATTGCGAAGAGACCGACTCCACGATTGGCACACTGGTTGGGAAGCCTGAAGACGGGCAAAATCCGCAATTGTATGTGTGCGATGAATATCACCAACATCGCACCGACGAACAATATCAGACCATGCAGACCGGCATGGGGGAACGGGACGAGCCCCTTATCCTTGTCATCACGACCGCCGGCAAGGCGGGTGACGGTCCATGCTTCCAGTATGAAATGGAGAAGCGGGAGATCCTCGAGGGCTTAAAGGAAGAGCCCGAGACCTTCGTCCTCATCTACCAGTGCGACAAAGATGATGACATCTATTCCGACAAGGCGTTGCAGAAAGCCAATCCCAATATTGGCATTACAGTGCAATGGGACTTCCTGCGCCAGATGGCCCGGCAGGCCAAGAACACGCCGAGGAGGCGCGCGTTCTACAAGTCAAAACACCTGGACATCTGGGCGGGTGATGAGGACGGAGCCTTGTCCGTTGAGGATTGGCTGGCAAGCGCCGCGGAATATCTAACGCCAGAAGACCCGACTCTCATTGAGGCGTTCATCGAACCCTTCCGTGATCGGCCCGTATGGCTTGGCTTGGACCTGGCGCCGAAACGAGATTTTTGCGCGTTGGTCATTTTAGCCGAACGAAACCAGGGCGGCTTTGATGTCGCCACGCGGTTCTGGCTGCCGTCGAAGACGTTCGAAGATTATTCGGAAACGTCAGGCCTCCACGAATGGGCGGAGAAGGGCTGGATCCAGAAAACAGAGGGGAGCCTAGTCGACTTTAAATCGGTCGAGGATGACGTCTGGATCGTCTGGCAACGTCTGAATGCACAAATCCTCGCCTTTGACCCGGCTCATGCCTACTCGGTCGTTTCCAATCTCGAGCAACGGGGCGTTGAGGTCGGCGAGTTCCCGCAAACCGCCGCCATGATGAACCAGCCCATCAATTTGCTGCAAGCTTACATCGAGGACGGAAAAATCCGCCACGACGACAATCCTTGCATGAGCTGGCAGATCGGCAACTTGCATGCTGATTTCAATAAGGAGCTACAGCGGCCAAGTAAAATCAGGGCCGAGGATAAAATCGACGGCGTAGTGGCCCTGCTCGAAGCGATCGCCGCTCACGAATTGGCGCCGCCGGAGCCAGAGTGGAGCTTCAAACGCGTAGCATGAGCCAGGGTCAAACAATATTATCACGCCTTCGCGATGCCGTCTTTATGCGGCGCTCACGGCCACCGAATAATACGCGTGGCAACAGCCTTTTCGGGCGTTTCGCGAGCTTTCTTCCAACGTCTGCGCGGCAAGAGGTGACCCCATACACCGCGGTGATGGTTCCTCCCCTGTTGTCGGGGATTCTCGCAATCGTTGACCCGCTTTCGTCGTCACGCTGGAACATGCTGGTCAGAAACAGTGACGACGACTACGAACCGTTCGATACGCCGATCGATTATATCGTCAATGACGCCCCCAACCCTGAGATGAATGGCTTTGAGTTTAAGCAGGTCATGCTGGCGCAAATGCTGCTGTCGGATGAAGGCGAGGCATATGCAGAGATCGTGCGTTCTCAGGATGGGCGCCGCGTTTTGGAGCTTTGGCCCATCCCGTCCTATCGGATGGAACGCCGGCGAGACGAACAGGACCGCCTCTACTATCGCGATCACAATCTGGGACGCGGACCTGTCGATTATTGGCCCGATGAACTTCTTATATTCCGTGGCCGCAACCTTTTCGGCGACTGCCCTTCTTCCCTTATCCAGCTTGCCCGTGAGGCGATCGCTGGCGCTCTGGCCACCCAAGAGTTCGGCAATCGGTTCTTCAGCAATGGGGCGAACCTTGGGGGCTTCTTAGAGACAGATCAAAAGATTCCGGCGGATGTGCGTGCGGAAATGGAAGCGGCCTTTGCGGCGACCTACGCCGGCACCCGTGAAGCCCATGGCGTGATGATGCTCCCCCATGGCATCAAGTTCCATCGCTCCGGCATTGAGCCGGACAAAGCGCAAATGCTCGCCGTTCAGAAGTTCTTTGTGGTGCAGATCGCGCGTGTTCTCCGGTTGCCGCCGCATGTCGTGATGGAGCTTGAGCGGTCAACGAATAATAACATCGCTCACCAAGGCATCGAATATGTGCATGCCCTCATTCCGCATGCAGAGGTCGCTGCGCAGGAGGTCAGTCGCAAGTTGCTGCCGGGCCGTCGGTCTAAGTGTCGTGTCGATCTCGATTGGCTCAAAGAGGGGGATGCGCAGCAAATGGCCGAGGCGGACAGCCGAGCGGTGGCTTCTGGCGTTTGGACCATGAATGAGCGTCGCAAGCGTCATGGTCTCAAGCGAGTCAAGGGCGTGGGAGATCAGCATTTCATGCAGTCAGGAATGCGGACTGTTGAGTGGATTGCGAGTGCCAAACATGAGCCGACATCTCAAGAACAAGCTGATGCTTCAGGAGCCGGGGGCAACGGGCTTGCCGGACATGGGAACCAGCCCCCAGGCGAAGGCACCTGACGCTTCCTCACGGGAAGTAGAGCTCTACAGAGATGGCAATGATCTCGTTTTCCATATCTATGATTATATCGACTCCTGGTGGGGCGTTGGGGCAAATGATCTAGCTGCTGAGCTCGCTGGCAACGATGATGTCGAGAACATCATTGTTCGTATCGATAGTCCTGGCGGTTCGGCCTATGACGGCATCGTGATGTATAACCGCTTGGTGCAGCATCCGGCCAAAGTGATCGTTCATATTGATGGACAAGCTGCCAGCGCGGCGTCGGTCATTGCGATGGCCGGTGACGAGATCATTATGGGTCAGGCGACCGAGATTATGATCCACAACCCGTGGGCATATGCGGGTGGGAACGCAGACGATTTCCTCAAGTTCGCCTCAGACCTTCGCATCATGGAAAGTCAGGTAACCGAGCTTTATTCTCGGGCGACCGGGGCAGGCGTCGAAGACGTTGCCGAAATGATGAACGAAGAAAAGGTTATGCGCGCCGATGAAGCTGTTGAGCTCGGCTTTGCAGACCGGGTGGAGTCTGCGCTTCCCGCACGCGCGCCGATCGCACCGATTGAGGAGGGTGTTCAGAACTATCGCACTGCTCACATGCAGGCACGCGCTGTCCCAACAAAAACCGGATTAGGAAAAGGCGGTGCACGCAACCGCGCGGCCGTCGCCAAACTAGCCGGTGTCCTGGTACGGCAGATGGAACGTACGCGCCGAAAATAGGCCCAAATCAAGCGTCCAAAGACGGCTCCAAAACACAGCGAAACCTAGTCACACAGTAAAAGGTCTCGCTCATGGCTCGTCAGCTTAGCACGTTTCTTGGACTTGAAGCGGCGGCGGCCGCATTGTTTGCAGCAGGCGTCAACGTTCGACTTGAAGGGGATGATGAAAACCCCACAGAGGACACAGCATTTGATAATCAGTCTGCGGTTATTTTGAAGCATGAAGCTCGAATCACCGAGCTGAGAAACTTCTGTGAAAGCATCGTCGCAAAAGCTGATGCGGACGGCCGTCCAATGTCAGAGGATGAGCATGAAGAGTTCACGGGAGCGACAACAGAAATTGCGCACCTTGAGGCAGATATCGAGCTCCGCCAGGACCTGCAAGGTGTTCGTCGCAAAGCAATGGCCAACAATACGCCAGCGGACCGACGTTCAGCTCCAGCCGACGCACCTGGTAATACTGTTGACCGTCCAGCAAACCGCTCTGAGCAAAAACGAAAGTCACCAGCACAGGCCCGTATCAATCCTGGACTGAACGGTTTCGAGTCTCGTGGGCATTTCTTCAACGCTGTCGCGATGGCCGCGATGACTGGGCAGGCGGATCAGCGGCTCATGATCGGGAACCGCAAAAACACGCAAATGGTCGCCCAAGAGAGTATTGGTGCCAAGGGTGGCTTCCCGGTTGTGCCGGATATCGCGAACGAAATCATGAAGAAGGTTTTGAGCGAAAACTCACTCCTTCAGCGTTGTGCGATCCGGTACACGGAAAAAGCGGAAGTTGTGGACTTCCTCAATCCTGATGCGCCGTGGGAAAGCTCTGGTATCCAGGCTCAGTGGCTTGAGGAACGCCAAAAGGGCAGTCGGTCCTCTCCCAATACGGAAGAGATCAAGACGCCGCTTAACAAGTTGGGTGCGTTCGTTGAGGTCACCGAAGAAGTGCTTGGTGACAATGCGCAAATCGAGTCCATGATTACTGAGGACGCACCTGACGCGATTTTCGACTCCATCATTCAGGCGCTTATCTCTGGGGACGGTGTGAAAAAGCCCCTCGGTGTGCTGAACGCGCCTGGGACGGTTGTGATTGCGAAAGAGACTAGCCAGGATGCCGGGACGGTCAATTATCAGAACGTTCAAAAGCTCTATAATGGTCTCTATGCGCCATGTCAGCGCCGTGCCGAGTGGCATATTAATCAGGACGTTCAGCCTGAGCTAGAGAATATGGAGTTCCCAGGCGATAAGTCGCCGGTCTATCTGCCTGGTGGTTCGTTGGCCAATGCGGGGCATGACAAGCTCAAAAACCGTGACGTGTTTGTGCAGGAACACTGTCCAGCGCTGGGGACGCCAGGTGATATCATCGCGGGCGACTGGAGCAAGTATCGCCTTGCCCTTCAACGCGATGGTGTAAGTCAAGATTACTCCATGCACGTGCTGTTTGAGCGCGATATGGGCGTGTTCCGGTTCATCTTCCGTGTGGGCGGTCAGCCAATGTGGAAGGTGCCCGTCACCCTTCCAAACAGCGCCACCCCGCGCGCTGCGTTCACTGTGCTCGCTGAGCGAGCCTAATCAACACTCCTAGCGTTGGCGCCCCATTTGGGGCGTCAGCACAACCAGGCAACCCAGAGGTCGACCTATGCATTTGCCATCAGAAGTATCCGCCATCCTCGGCCTCGTCGCGCCGGCATCCGTTGACTCTGCAGCGGTCACATCGGGATGGGTCCCCATCGGGGAATACCAGACGCTACGTGGTATCGTTCTGTGCGGTGCGGCCGCAGGTGATTTGGACATCAAGCTTGAGGTCGCGAAAGATTCGGCCGGCACCGACGC
>CALFRH010000057.1 GCA_937919225.1 uncultured Parvularcula sp. | reverse complement strand
CGCCTCACCTCGCATCCGACGGCCGACGCAGAACATACTGCCCCATCTCACCTCACGCCGGCGGCACACCGTTGATCGATAATGCACACCGGCCCTGTAGCAGCGCCGCCAAACGACATGCCGATTTGCCCTGTTCTCTCAAAGCTACTCCTTGCAACGACGTCCATCACGTCCGTTGGTACATCGCCATTTTGCAACGTGTCATGCACAAAGATGCGGTCTTGTACCCAGATCTTCTCGCTATGCGGCATCCTCTCATTATCTTCTTGGCGCCCCGAGATCCAATCGAGTTGTCCGGCAAGGCGCTCGTCCAAATCATTGGACCCCAACGCCTTAGCTTTGGCGGCATCATATTTTCCGAGTACCTCGTTAGAGGTTTCCATCAAGGTTGCGAGAGCTGGGTCTGTGGGAACGATATCTCCGTTCGGAAAGGCGGTTGGCACTGAATCACCTGTGTGTTGAATACTGTAAACAACATATCCATGACTGGCCAATTCTTCCATCAAGAGCGTGTTTTGCGCTAGGTGTCCTATCGCTCCGTGACTGAAAAATATGGTTGGGAGCGTATCTACGTCGCTCACGATAGGTGCGTTGGTGTAGGCATTCGATTGGGCATGTTTGAAGTAGGTGACGAGGGAGCCAAAGCCCATTACGTCACCAAAGCCGCGAGCTGTACTTTTCGCTTCGAGGGAGTTGAAGTAGGGTGCGCGCTTAGCATTTTGCGTTTGTTCGGCTGGGTACCATGCACGAATAAGGAGCCTGCGGGGCTCATCGGGCCTAACACCAAGAATACCCTTACGCGTTTGATCGGTAAGTTCAAATGTCTGTGTACCAACAGAATGAGAGCCGGATGGCGCTGGCAGGTTTGTGATTGGAAAGAAATGTATAAGGCTGCCAGCCAAAAACGCGAGAAATCCAAGTGCGGCTCCGGAAAAGAAAGGGACGCCGCTTGGTGTCTCTTTACGGCGTATCGAGGCCATAAGAAGGGGGAGCGCGAGGGCACATCCAAAGACTATACTCAAGCTCGCCTGCCATCGATCATTTAATGCGCCGTACAATCCAAGCGCGAAGGCGATCGCAGCAATTGCGAAGAGTATGACAGTCCGATTGGGTAGGGCGCGCACCCACCATGCGAATACACCGATGGTTAAAGCAAACAGTAATACTGCATCGACAAAAATCATAAGAACTCTCTTTTCACTAAAGAGCGTATGAGTAAGGCGCTAGCCCCGGACTTTCTGCATAACTCTTTGTTGGTATCTAATAAATCGGTATACAGTGTTTGGTTTATACGCATATATTAAGGCCGTGGAATATCTTAGTGGGTAAGACTGAGAACACCTAAAAGGGGAGGTCGGACAAATTGTATAGGCGCAGTACGCTTAAAACAGAGCGCAAGCACCTCCTATCCTTGGATAAAACCTTTGGCGAAAGCCCAAAACACTTCGTGACCACTATAGTCCATAGAGTGTCTTCCAGTCAGAATAAGGTCGACAATGAAGGGGAATGGCCGGTCACCCGGAATAGTATGCGCGCCATTTTCTACAACGGCCTGGACCACTGGTAGGTTACTTATACAGTTGGAGTATGAATGAAGGTGAGTGACCGTGCCATCTTTTGGATTATTGTCCGGTAGCGTTGTTATCTTGGCCTCTCTGGTGCACCCTTTGGTACTCCGCCAGAAGTCTACGGTTTGCGCGGCCGATAGTGTGGGTTGTAGCGGATACCCTTCATATTCTCGCGTTTCCCTCCACAGGAAAGTCCCATAACCGCCTTCAAATTTGTTCGTCCCGTCCTTTGTGCCGTGATTGAGCATCACTGGCGTTGGATGTGCACATCCATCATTGAGTAAGCGGGTGGTCGTCGGTGATCCATACGTACCAACTGCGGCAAACGGCGTGTCAGCCTCACACGCCATTCGCATCGACATTGTACCCCCATTAGAATAACCGGAAAGAGCGACGTTACGCCTGTCAAATCCATAGTCAGATGAAAGATTATCAATCATTTCCAATAACACGGGGAGTTGATCGGGCACTTCTTGAGAGAGAGGATGATTGGGATTTTCGTAATCTTGCCAGCCCTTATGTTCACCGCCTGCGCTTGGTAGTACAACGACAATGCTCTCTTTTGTAGCAAGGCTTTGGAGCTGGCCCTGGGAAAACCACTCTTGTGTCGGCCCAGAAATCCCGCTGCCGTGCAGCATAACGAGCATTGCTTTCGGTGTGCCGTTGCCCTCGGGCTTGATCAATCGGTAGTCGAGGGTACCGGCCGAGCCAGAAAAGCTCCCATCACATGGTGTTACAGCGGTGGTCGCACAATCGCTTATCGCGGGGCGCTCCAGCTCCTTGACGGCGTTCTGAAATGCAATAATGCCGGCCACCACGACAAATATGACAGTTGCGATAAGGCCGCCTATGATCTTTAACCACATTGTTTAGTATACCCCATAATTCTGACTAAAGTCATTGTTGCAATCCACACTTGATTGGTGTCAAAACATCTTTAAAAAGATCATTATCCATAATTTGGTGCTGGACATCAAAACTCAGCAATATACACAGCGAACACCTTCATAGCTTCAGAAGAGCTCGACATTGGAGACCTTCGAGTGGATCAATTCACCTGACCACAAACGTCTGTGATAATTACTTTACACCAAAGGCGCGCCCGATGCTTTGCTTGGCTGGACGAAGTGATATCTATCTGGGAGTTTTTCTTTTGTTGGCAAGCGTTGGGTTTGCATATCCTCTTCCGGGTATGCACAGATCGCACTCCGACGTTTAAGCTCGTATAGAGCTTGGGCTATTCGTTTCAAGACGTTTATGGATCAACATGGTTACTATCGATAATTTCATTGGCTTCGCAAAAGCAGGGTACGAACCTCTGAAAGAGGCGTTTGAGCAAAATTTCCAGGAGGACAATGAGCTCGGCGCGTCGGTTGTTGTCTATAAGGACGGCGATCTTGTAGCGAGCCTTCATGGAGGTTGGTTTGATGAAGGTGAAAAAACACCTTGGACAGACGAGTCAGTGATGTGTACGATGTCGGCGGTAAAAGGGCCGGCGTCGATCTGTTTGCATCTATTAATTGACAGGGGGGAGTTGGAGTTAGATCAGCCCGTTGCTGATGTGTGGCCAGAGTTTGCGCAGAACGGCAAAGGCGCGATTACCGTCCGTAACGTCCTTACCCATCAATCTGGTCTTCCTGCCTTACCCAATGCGCCGATAGGATGTGGATATAATTGGGATGTCACCATCAAAGCCATTGAAGATCATGAACCGGTCATTGAGCCGGGTGTCTCTCCTGCCTATCACGGTCATACATTCGGGTACCTTGCAGGGGAGATTATTCGTCGTCGGACGGGAATGATGCCAGGAGACTTTTTTACCGAAAATATCAGCATACCCTTTGATATTGATTATGAACTCCGCTGGCGTGAGCGCTTTGTCGGACGAACGTCCAAATTCGTTCCATCATTCTTTCCCCCACCAGATCAGTTGCATACCCTAGCGCCCGTCGTTGAGGCGATGGTGAAGGGGGAGGATTGGCGGCCGAAAATGGGCAGCTTGCTTTTTGTGTATCACGACACGTGTGAGGATGCGTGGAGGCGTTTTGAGAACCCCGCCGTGTTCGGTCATGGCAGCGCCAAGGGCCTTGCTAAGCTGTATGCCATTCTTGCCCAGGGCGGTGTCTTTGGCGGCAAACGGCTTATGTCCGAAGCGGCCGTCGCTCGCATGCAGGAAGAGTGTTGGCACGAGACCGAACTGACGACAAATGGCCATTGGCGCTATGGGCTTGGCTTAATGCAAAACACGCCAGGCCTCTTCCCTTGCGGTGATGGAGGCTTCGGGCATCCGGGGAACGGGGGTGCGATTGGTTTTGCAAACCCACGGCTCGGCTTGGGTTTCGCCTATGTGATGAACCGGCGCCATGTGACGACGTCTGGTATGGCGGAGATCGGGCCGCGGGCAACACGTTTGGCAACGAGAACCGTCGAAATTGCCGAAGAGCATATGCCGTGATAGAAAATGGGATGGGCATATCAAAGGAAATCATCAAATCTGATGGGTCAGCATTCTCCGCTAAAGATCGGCGTGAGGATATTGAAACCGAGGATGGCCTTATGCTCCGTATCCTTGACCTCCAGTTTGACGAAGACACCTCCCTTGAGGCGCCTGTTGACAGGTTGGTCTTGTCTTGCGTTCTGGAGGGGCACTTTGAGGGTTATGTGGAGGGAATGACCGATATCGTTGGCGATAGTAGCCAGTTAAGGGTCTATTTTGGGAGGGGAACTAAGTCGTTCCGCCTATCATATCCAGCTGGAACGCATTATCGGAGTGTTCAGGTTCTTGCGTCCCGCGAATACATTCAGAAGCATCTCGCAGCCGATATGGATGCGTTGCCCGATTTACTATTGTCGACGCTACAATCCGATACAACCGATCATTACACTTATCAACGTTTACTGCACCCTGGACTTCGCATTATCGCTGAACAGATTATGCGCTGTTCGCTAACTGGATCTCTGCGCGATATCTTCTTTCGGGCAAAGGCCCTTGAGCTATTCTCGCTCGGGCTTTCTAATTTAGATGCTGAAGAACCGAGTAAGCAGGCCATGTTACTCAGTGTTACGGATATTGAGCGTGTCCGCGAAGCTCGCGATATATTATTGGCGGCCCGCGCATCGCCACCAACATTATCCCAACTATCTCGAAGGGTTGGGCTGAATGAATTTAAGCTCATTCAGGGCTTTCGGTTCGTCTTCAACACGACTGCATTTACGCTGTTAAATATGGACAGAATGGAAGAGGCGGAGCGTCTTCTAAGAGAGGGGCGCATGAATGTCGCCGAAGTTGGTCGAAAGGTTGGTTATACCAGCAATGCCGCATTCTCTCGGGCGTTTCGCAAGTGTTTTGGATATCCGCCGAGCGCTATCCTCCTTAACAGCACTGTTGATCCAAACACCGTCGGAGATGAATAGGAATAGACGTTTCAAAAGAGATGCGGTGTGCTTTTTACTATTTTTGGTGACTCTAATTAATATGTATAAAGAGTAAATTGATTCGGGTGTTGTTGCTAAGATCAATACATAAGCCGATAGACTTGCTTGGTGGTATGGAATTTAGATTACCCACCCCATTGCGGTCCTTTGTTTGTTTGGTAAAAACTCTTTTACTAACGTCACAGCTGATGACGATGAGGAGCCCGGAAAGGCCCACCGCAAGGTGAGGGGCTTCATAGACCAATCCAGCGCGCTAGAGAAATTTTTGTTCTGATTGGATCAGGCCGCATGCTCCATCTTTTATTTGAGGACTGACCACGCTGATCTTGGGCCCAGCGTTGTCAGAGAGCGCTCCAGCAATGCCATGGAAAACAAAGAGAAAGCGCAAGATAAAGCCGAAAGGTCACCTCACGGGTGCTGTCGCCGATTGAAGAGCAGTTTTCAACACGGCCTGTCGCTTCGGTGGTTGTCCACCTATTCCCTGAGAGTGCTACGGCTGAGAACTACTGGTCCCATAAAAGTTCATCCATCGGCATGACCATTCTGACGGAGAAGGGAACCGTGCTAAGGCCTGGGGTATACTGACAAGAATGTGAGCTGTTTTCACTTTTGATCCTTTAATACCCCTGGCCTTGATAGCCCGTTGGTGTGATATGAGGGGACGGGGGCGAGCAATCGCAACTGGTTGATGAGTGACGAGCGTGGCTCGGTGGTGACGATCACCAACAATCAGGGGAACTTGGTCCAGCATAACCGACACGACGCCTACGGTGTGCCTGAGGCGAGTATGGCTTGACCTGACCCCAAAAAAAGCCCTACACCTCACTTCACACAAATCTGGCGTTAACTGGAAGTTTTAAATAGTCGTTTGCCATATAAATCAGTGATTTAGCAGCAAAAAAGTTGCTCTGCCCACGCCTCTTCTGGGCACCATTTTTGTTTGGCCTACCGCTTCGCTACTTGAGGCCGATGGGTTCAAGTTGACTTCTTCAACTCGCACCGTCTCTTTTTCATGCGCATGAGCCGACTTTCTCTGACCTGCGATCTTCAAGAATGCTCATGGTGTGCGGTTCAAGCTCGGTCCCAACAACCACATCAGCTTCAATCTCGCGGCGCGAAGCGCCTCTGATGGGGCAGGCCAGCCTGACGCCCGGTCGGGCGCTTGATCAATGTCCAAGACAACTACCTTAAGTCCCACTATCTTTTTTTTGTCCGTGTAAGCCAACTCTCCCAAGTCTGAGATCTCCATGGACGCGGGCCGTGCGGTGTTTGCGTCTGCTCCCTCCATCCGCACCAATAGCGATCTTTTAACTGCTCGATTTTGTCTGTTTTTTGGGTGGTGTGCCAGTCACCCACACCGATTTTGAACACGAACAATCATAAAATCTTTATAGAGATAATCCTCTTTCTTGAAGCACGTCCAGGGCAGGGGTGAGATCTTCCCGATATCGCTTCCAACGACCGAGTGAACCCTTATAGATCGGTTCTCGCACTTGCACTGAACTTGCTGTCGCGACAGGCGCTGTGTTTCGATGAAAGGTCAAGCAGTGCGGATCCCAATCCAGCCCGCAAAACTTAAGAAGCCGTCGTGCTTCCTCCTCCAGGTTTTCGACCACATCTTCATACCAAACTTCGGTGAAACGATCGGCTGGCAGCTGCTGTTTGAAAGTCTCAATCAGATCGTGAAATTCTGCGTAATAGGCCGCTGTGTCGGCAAGGTCATAAGCGTAATTGTAATAGGAGAACCCGGTTGCGAACAATTGTCGGTAATTGCTCAAAACGCTGTCGGCTGGGTGACGACGTAGACAGATAATGCGAGCGTTCGGCAGGGCTTGATGGATGATTGCAGCGTAGAAGAAATTAAGAGGCATCTTATCGATGAAGTGCGGTGCGCTTGGAACAATGATGCGGGCACGTTTGATATAGGTTCGCCCCACACCTTCTAGATCGACATGTTGGGCCCGATCCAGGGTTTCCGCATCTAGAACGTAAGGGGACGGTGTTTCTGAGGCGTTTTTGAGGGTGAGCGAGAAATCGGTAAGCTCTCCCGCAGACGCGATATGCTCATGG
>CALFRH010000056.1 GCA_937919225.1 uncultured Parvularcula sp. | reverse complement strand
CTCTTCGCAAGTCGAAATAGGAGGAAATCAAAATGTGGATTCGTTATTCGCTGGACTGGTTGCTTTCATTCATAGCAACGACGCTGCGGATGGGCGCCGGCGGAACAGGAAGACCGCATTCAATCGCAAATTTGCCGTTGACGCTCTACGAGTTTGAAGGCTGTCCATTCTGTCGAATTGCTCGCGAACAAGTTTCTGCCAGCGGCGTGACCGTACATGTCAAACCATGCCCGAAGGGCGGCAAGCGATTTCGACCTGAAGTAAAAGACAAAGGGGGGAAAGCGCAATTTCCCTATTTGATCGATCCGAACGCCTCTGACGGAGAGGGCGCAACCGAGATGTATGAAAGCGGAGATATTGCAGCCTATGTTCGCCGCGAATATGGCAGCGGCCGCCCAATGATCCACGGGCTTGGGCCCCTAAACCTGATTTCGTCGCAGTTTGCGACGCTTTCGCGGTACGCCAGCGGCATACTCAAAACACCCGCCAAATCCAATGAGAAACCGCTTCGTTTTTTCGGGGCGGAGCGCTCACCTAGCGCACGTCTGGTCAAGGAAACCTTGTGTTCGATGGAGCTGGATTACCTGTGGACGTCGCAAGCCCTGGACGGTCAAACATTGCCGCGCTTGGAAGACGAGAACTCGGACACAGCCGTCACAGGCGGTCGAGCTATCCTGAATTATCTGCGCAAAACATATCGAAGCGAGGAGTAGGTACGTGAACGAGACAGCCTCCATACAATTGCATCTCCCCATGATCTCAACTTATCTCGGCGCATTCCTTCTTGCTCTGCAAACCGTTTTGGCGTTCCGGGTTGGGAGCCATCGCAATCGAACACGCAAAGGCGTGGGGCATGAGAACGACACTACTCTAGAGCGCCGAGTAAGACGACATGCGAACATGGCCGAGTATGCACCAATATTTCTCATCGTTCTGGCCCTCTTCGAGTTGATCGCGGGTCAGACCGATGTGATCCTGTCCTTGGCCATACTGTTCGCGATCAGTCGCGTATTTCATGCAATCGGCTTTTCCTCATCTGCAGGATCCCACCTCGTTGGGCTCGAAGACAAAAAATATTTCTTCCCGCTCACCAGAGCGATCGGGGCTATATCTTCTATGATCTTATCATTGGCGCTCGCCTTGTTCTTGGCATTCCACCTTTTGACGATGCCTGGCGGAGCGCTCTAATCCTCTGCATGTTGGCGAGCACAAGCGGTCATTAGGGCAGAAACTGAATCAGCGCTTGGTCGAAGACGGATATCAGGAAGCTTGAACAGAAAACATGATCCACAAGGTTTGGAGGGAGTGATGCAAGTATTAAAAACGCCGGATGCGCGGTTCGAAGGCCTGAAGGAGTTCGATTTCGCATCTCATTATAGCAAGATCACCACGGCGGATGGCACGCAGCTTTGTGTCCATCATCTCGATGAGGGGCCGCGTGATGGAGAGCTGATTCTGTGTATGCATGGCCAGCCAAGCTGGAGCTATTTGTATCGCAAGATGATCCCCTTGCTGACCGAGGCCGGGTATCGCGTCATCGCACCCGACCTGATTGGCTTTGGGAAGTCGGACAAACCTAGCTCCACAGATGACTATACCTACCAGGCCCATGTCGATTGGATGACGGCGTGGTTAGAAGGTCTGGATCTGATGGACATTACGCTGATGTGCCAGGATTGGGGGGGTCTGATTGGCTTGCGCTTGGCCGGGGAACACACACACCGGTTCAAACGCCTGGTGATCGCGAATACCACGCTTCCCGGATCGGATATGATTACCGACGAGATGAGCGAAGCGCTTGGGCAGATGTATGCCAGCCTTCCTGATGTCACGGCCGCAGACGTTCAGGCACAATTCGCGGCCGGATCACCGGGGGCCTTTTTATACTGGATAAAGTACTGCGCCGATGCACCGGATCTGTCTGTCAGAGACGTGTTCGGTCTGTTATCCAATATGAAGGATGAGGCGGTTTTGGATGGTTATGAAGCCCCGTTTCCAGACGAGGGCTATCTCGCAGGCGTCCGCAAATTCCCGACGCTTGTACCGATCCTGCCCGCAGGCAAACCTGATCGCCTGAAAGGTGATGCGGCCTGGGCTTCACTCGAGGCCAGCGATCTGCCTGTGTTGACCGCGTTCAGTGATAGCGATGCAGTGTCCCGCGGGGGTGAGCAGCGTTTTATCAACCGGCTGAAGAATGTGAAGAACGTAACCATCAAAGGGGGCGGCCATTTCCTCCAGGATGATCAACCGGAGTCGCTCTCGGCAGAAATCATCAAATTCATGCGGGGACTCTAAGCGGCTAAAACTTGCCCCAAATCGCCCCCTGAAGACTGTCACTTAGGCGAGCAAAAGAAGGCATTGAGTCGCCGAGCGTTTGAGGTCTGCTCAGAACGTCGCGACCAAATCTGTTCACCGCTGCGAACGGGCGAGGCTCGGATCTCACCGACCGACCCTTCACGCAGCTTATGGCGGCACAAGCTGATTCGAAGACAACTCAGCTCTATCATCGCCGCGATCGGTTGATTGCCCGTGTAGAGGTTGAGAAGATTTTTCTTTAGCCAACCACGTTTAACGTTCTTGCGCTTTTACACAATCTCTCCATCTTGGCCTTTTGGGAAATCCATCGCCGCCAACAACCTTTCACCGAAATTCGTAAGAACAAGCTCTTCCTTGTTTTCCGGAGAAAGAACGCGCCTAATTACGGCTCCGTCTTCAAGCTCAGAAACAAGACCTGCAGCCGATTCATCGTAAGGCATACCCATCCCCCTAAAAAGCATCTCTTCGGAAATTGGCGTCCGGGCTTTCGTCAAATCAAACTCAGGGAACTTATCAGCTATGAAACCGAGCCTCGAGGCCGCAAACGCGCTTGTTACGGGCGCAATATCAATGGCCGCCTGAAGTGAAGCATTGGCCGCATTGAGATCATTTTGCGTTTGCGCAACTTTCGCTTCGACTTGCTCTGTGCGCTTTTGCTGATCACTCAAATCTTCCTCGATCTGCTTCATCAATCGCGATGCCATCGATTCCAAGAATGACTGTGCCGCATACGCTGATAAAATACACAATCCGACCAACACAAAGAGACTATTCCACCAGTCACCGCGTGCCCCATCTGTCTCTGACTGTTCGAAGCCAGTCATCAAATTGGAAATCAATCCTCCACCATTATCCCCGATCGCCGCGATCGCCAGAAAGAACGGGACCACCAAAGCTGCCAGGATCCCTAAAAAGGCGTGCTTCAAATATCGCTGGTACCACGGTCCGGAATTATTCGATTCCGAGCGCTTCATGCCCATCGCTCCGCCAAC
>CALFRH010000055.1 GCA_937919225.1 uncultured Parvularcula sp. | reverse complement strand
GAGAGTGGCAACAATTCCCAAGGCAAGCCGCATTCTTGCCGTAAAAACTGTTCAGACATTGGAAACGGTTCTTATCGCTACGAGATGTCATGAAACTGATTGTTCAAATTCCCGCGCTGAATGAAGCGGAAACTCTCGCCATCGCCATAAGCTTTGCCGAGTTCGCCCATGTTTCCTGAGGCGACGCTGGCGGGCACCGCGCGAGAGCCCAACCGATCCGACGTGCTGACCTCATCAGTTATGGTGCGAGGGGCAATTCTGCTGGGATTTTCGCTTCTCGTGGTCCTGAGTTGGACGCGGAACGTCAACTGGGATGAATTTTATTTTCTCTCGCGGATCCATGAGCATCTCGCCGGAAGTCTCGAAACCCCGATGCAGACGTTCCATGTTCATCTCTTCGGGTGGCTTGCGCAAGTACCGGGCACCGAAATGACACAGATTTTCGTGGCCCGGCTTTGCATGACCGGGCTGTTCGCCTGGACGGCTTGGTCCATTCACCGGATTGCGACGCAGCTGGGCGACCGCCGCACTGCGGATATCGCTGTTCTCGCGTTCCTGACGTCGGGGTTCGCCCTGGCCCATGGCACCAGCTTTCGCGCCGACCCAATCGCGGCGGCCTGTCTGATGGGGGCGCTCGCGATCGTGATGACCGGGCGCATGTCGCTTTGGCAGATCTTCGCAGTCGCGATTTTGAGCACGCTCGCCGTTCTGGTGACGATCAAGTCGGCGCTTTATCTTCCGGCCTTTCTGGGCGCACTGCTCTGGCGGTCAGATCGTCTCGCCGTCGTAGGACGGATCGTGTTGGCCGGTCTGATTGCTCTGCCCATTGCGGCAGGTCTTTTCGCGCTTCATGTCGCGTCCCTACCCGCGCCGCCCGAGGCAAGCGCCTTGGACAACGCTGGTGCCGCAGCCAGCAAAACCCTGGTGCAATCGGGATTTTTTCCGCGATCCAACACCGCGCTTTTATGGGCGCTTCTATCGCTTGGCCCCATTACACTGGCTGTGATCGGACTGCTGCGCGCGGGAAGCCTCCGACGGGGTATCCTATTTTTGTCCTTTGCCTTGCCACTCATTGCATCGGTGATTTTGTATCGCAATGCATTCGCGTATTTCTTTCCCTTTATCGTGCCACCTCTGATGGTCATCGTCGCTTTCGGGGCTATGCGCGTCGGACGTGGTCCGGTTTTGGCATGCGCTATCGCCCTATCGCTGGTGAGTGGTTTCTGGCAGGGTATGAGATCGCTTGGCGAGCATGCAGCGTTGCAGCGTGCGACCATTGCCGAGGTCCACCGCCTGTTTCCTGAGCCCGTCCACTACATTGATCACAACGCGATGATCTCAACCTTCCCGCGTGAGCTTTTCTTTATGTCGAGCTGGGGCATTGAGGGCTATCACGGCGTGGGCGTGCCGGTCATGGCCGCCTACCTCGAAGAACACGCGCCGCCACTTCTCCTAACCAATCGCTGGGCGCTCCATCAAACGATGACCGCGTCTGAAATGACCGATGATCCCCACGCGCTTTTGCCCGAAGACCAGGCCGTATTGAGGGCATCTTACATTCATTACTCCGGTACCATTTGGCTTGCGGGCCTCGAGATGACGCTTGGGTCCGAGACGGCGGCGCATGCGCTGCCTATCCCAGGGAGATACCGCCTGGAAAGTCCGGTTGATTTGATCATCGACGGCCGGCGCGTGTCGGACGGTGACATCATCGAGGGAAGCGGGTTGGTCACGATAAGCGGCCCCCTGGGCACTGACGTTCGACTGATCTGGCATACGGACGCGGTTCAGGACGAGGGCGCGCTGCCCAAGGGCTGGCTTTACGCCGGGTTCTGGCGCCTTTGACGGCTAAAGCGTCCCGCCTTTAACCTGAGATATCAGATAATGTCGGGGCGCGGGTGCAACGCTTTAAGCAAGTGCGCGGTGCAGTCTTTGCGTGGCGCGCCAGAGTTTGAGCGAACACGGCATGCCACCCGCGTCGGACCTCAAGGGTGGGACAATGATGGCCACGCCAAGGGCTGTGGCGAGAAAGGTCGCGACCGTGGCCCAGGCCGCACCGATACCGCCAAAATGCGGGATGAGTGCAAGGTTCAACCCGATGTTCAACGCGGCCCCACAAAGCGCGATAACCGGTGTGAGCCAGTATTGACGCCGCGCCAGAAGCACCTTTTCCCGCGCAATGCCCCAACTATACAAGGGCAGGCCCAGAATGAGAATGAGAGTAGGCCAGAGGCCATCAGCAAACGCCGCGCCGAAGACAGGCTCAAAGAGGAAGATCGCGGCAACGGCAAGCGTTAGCCCAGCGAGGAGCGTCGCAAGCGTCATCGCGTCGTAAAGTCGCTGGCTTTGTTCTGGAAGCGTGCCGCGTGCCTCGGCGCGGATGATGCTTGCGAAAAAGCTCGTGCCAAGCGCCATAGGGACGACCAGCGCCACTTCCGATACACGCACCGCAAGCCCGTAGCGACCAAGCTCATCGGCAGTGGACATCTGGCCCAGCATGACCTGATCGCTGCGCATGTAGAGGATCGTTGCCAGCATCGAGATCATCAATGGCAAGCCCGCAGAGAAAAGATGGCGGATTTCGCGCCACGATATCTTGAGGCGATGAAGCGCACCGGTCGCCCAGGCAAAAACGGCAAGTGCCGAGACCGCAATGCAGCCCTGCTCCACGGCCCTCAAAGCGACGAAGGCGTCCAACCCGTATCCATTTTGTACGAGGTGGATCGCGGTCACCGCGATGCCAAGGGCAACGATGATACGAGGCACCACCACCAGCCCCATGCGCTCGTCTGCCTTGAACCAGGCCCATGTTGTCTCGATCGGAATGACCATCAGCTGCGAGCAAGCCAGAAGCATGAGCCATGGCGTGACCCCGGGAGGGCCTCCGAAAACCGCCACGATGGCAATCCCGGCGAGGACGCTGATGAACGCGAAAAAGGACGTCAGTGCCATCGCGCTCCCGAACACGGCGTGACGGTCCGTTGGTCGTGCAACGCTTTCGCGGACGAGGATTTCAGACATGCCGAAATGCGCGATCGGCCCCAAAAGCATGGTGAGACTGAAGATATAGACATAGGCACCGAACCCCTCGGGCCCGAGCGCGCGCGCCACGAGGGTCATCACAAAGAACGCAATAAGCACGGCTATGCCGGACGGCGAGACGGCCTTGACCGCCCTCAAGGATAAACTTGATGACAACGGTGTTCTGATCGTCCGCATTCCACTTGGCGCAAGCTATGGATGGCGCAAATACGGAGGCTACTGGGTGCAGCTCGACGCGCCACGCCATGCGCATCTCTATTCGCCAGCGGGCATGAAAGCGCTTGCGGACAGGGTCGGGCTTGAAACCAGAGATGTCGCCTTCGATTCGACGAGCTTCATGGTTACCGGGAGCGAGGCGACCCTGGCGGGAATGCGGCCGCACACGGGTCAACCAATCGCATCTCTCGGCACGCAAAGCGTATTCGGGTGGAGCCGTTCCCGTCGGATTGCGACGTTAACCAATCGTCTTGGCTCCGCCGATCAGGCCGCCTTCTACTTTACTGCGAAGACCTGAAGCCAACTTCCCCGGCACGTTGCCTTGCGCTTTGCTTTGCTTTGCTTTGCTTATTTTGATATCTCTCCAAGCGTATGTCCAGACCGAACCCAATCACCAGTCTTTGCCAATTAGTTGGTATGGAAACTCAGTGTATCGAAAAAGTCCTGCACCTCTTAAGTCAGTGAAGGAATGAAGTGCTCATATTTGATGGAAACTTACCCTGGCTCGAAAGCGCCTTACCCTCTCATCCGAGAGATCTTTGTACGCCCTACTCCCATGCCTTCAGCTATGGCGCGGAAACTTTCGCCAACCGCCATTGGTTCTAGCGCGATGTCGCGCTGATTTTCCGTCAACTTAGGTTTTGGGCCAAACTTCACGCCAGGGGATTTTGCGGCCACTCTACCTCCATTTGCGCTACTGGTTATTCGTTCTCGCGCGTCGTCTGCTAGCGCAGAAAACCGGTGGTTCGTCACGCGGGCTTTCGATGTCTCACATGCAGGACAAAGTGTGATTTCGCTGCGCTGGCGCCAATAGCAGGTCTCTGCGAAAAACGCCGCATACCCTTAAGCCGTCCCCTACGTCTGTGGCTACTGTAGAGATACGTGATGTCTTGGTTCAATCCCGCGGCGGTGGTGGACCGCGACGGATGGTTGCCGCTGCATTACACGTTTCTCCCGCTTCGCCTGCGGAACACCCCACCTGCGCTGCTAAACAGCCAAGGTTTTGGTTCATACCTGGCACACCGGCGTGATAGTGATACCCCAATTCTTCGGACGAATGGCCGAAACAGGTATCCAGACCTTCCGGCTCAGAGCCATCCGCATTCAAATGCGGATAGATTAAATGACCGGCTTTGGCTATCGCGATTGGATCTCCTTCTTCGTTGTTCGCGGTATGGTTATGGGTTTGCCCGTCCTCATGGGTATGTACCTCCACGCCTTCCAGGCAATCCGTCACCGCATGATAGTGGTATCCAACAGCGGGATTTACGTGGCCGGCGCAATCATCGAACGCCGCAATGGTGTAGGCACCAAGAATGGCTTTAACGGGTGCGGGTTCGTCAATTCGGATGCCGTTAAAGGCGACGCCGGCACCGATACCACGAAGGTCGTTGGGCCTGTCGGCAGCGATAGGTTCAACTGGAATTGCGTAGGTAACGGTATGACCTTCATCGACAAATTCCAGCAGGCACTGAACGCAATGGTTCTGATATTCCTCGGCTACGTTTGGGCGTGCTGCCAGTTCGCAGGCTTCTTTCGTCGCGGTGTAAAAAATCTGACCCGTTTCAGGGTCGAATACCTGCCAGCCTTCATCATCGTAAAGCGCTGAAAGTCTGGTGAAAAATGCGCCGTCTGCGTCAACGATCTCTCCCTCGTAAAACCAAATGCCGGAGCTTTCCGGCCCGTCATCGACGCTCTTGGGGCACCAAGGGCCAGCCTCGTAGGTTGCCGGCTCCGGTTTGAAAGTCAGTTGTATGCACCGTGTCTCTGC
>CALFRH010000054.1 GCA_937919225.1 uncultured Parvularcula sp. | reverse complement strand
GGAAAGATGCCCATGGGCACAGGGCACGTTCGTCGGTGCTCGTCTGAGCCGTATTTGATCGGACGGATTGGGAAGCCCTGGTGCGGAAAGCGTGGCCGGACAGTGATCGAAGGTCCTCGCCGGGAGCATTCCCGAAAGCCAGATGAAGCTTATGCCGATCTAGAGGAATGGGCCTTCCCCAAGAAACCAAACGAAGAACTGCGCCACCCCATCCTTCGCGCCGACTTGTTTTCCAAACAAACGCGCTTTGGCTGGCACGATTGGGGGGATGAAAGAGGTTTTTACAATGAGAGATGATCCGGACACTCATAAACCGATGAGCGATGATAGCTCTTCCGCCACACTCAACATAGAGGTGAACCTAGATCTTCCGGTGTCGCAGACAATACACTCGTTGATCGCCGCTTACGTCACTTCTCTCCGACAGCAATGTCCTGACTCCTTCTCAAGCCAAGAGATCCTAGTTGGCCTGGCTGTCACGCAAGCGGATGTCATTTGTGCCTGGGTAGAGGGCTTAGAAGTGCCTAATGAAGAAGAGTGCGCCGATCTACGCCACATGCTGGCTGAAGAAGCGGGCGCGGCGATACATCTCGGCGTAGACACCGCGGCCGCGAGGCGCGAGGAGTTGCGGCAGCTGCGCGATATGGATGAGGCCGCGACCCATGGGGCGGGTTATGCTTGACAAGGACGTCCGTCTACCAATTGCTATCTTGCTGGGGCGTTACACGTCTGTGGCCTTAGGTTTTCTCGCGCTCGGCTTTACGATCCATCTTTTAGATGAAGTGTCGGCAGGGGGAGCCGGATGGTACTATGCATACTGCCTTGGGCTTTTTTCGGCATGGAGCCTGGCGGTGGCGACCGTGTGCTTCGTATCCGCCATTAGCTCCATGTTCGAGGCCCGACGCTGGTCGCTAGTGATCAGTGGGTTTGAGGTCAATGGTCGGCGCATCAGTCAAGAGTATGTCCTTAGCCGCCCTATAGCGTTGGAGCTGAAGAGCGGCCTTTCTGCAGGCAAGGTCCGAAAGGAAGCCCTCGCGCAACGCTACCGCTTTCCGGTTCAGCCGCTCGCCGGCAGAATAGCGAGTGTAGGTCTGTACCGTGGTGATGAGTACAAAGGTGGCATCTCGTGAGCATCCACGCCATGAATTGCGTCTGGCGCCACTCTGCGTCCAAGCCGGCTGATCGCTGCATCTTGCTTTCGCTGGCCGATATTGCAGATGACCATGGTCAGGTCTTCCCGCGGCGAGATCGCGCGGGGTGCATCATGCGCGGTAAGTCGACCACGTACAAAGACATCGCGCAGCGTTGCAACACGAGCGAGAAGTCCATCCAACGGGCGATCCAGCGCCTCATCGAGGCCGGAGAGCTCGAGATCACGGTGGCATCAACCCAGGGTCGTCCGCAAGAGTATCAAATCCTTCTTCCGGAGCTCGATCCGCTTGATGAGTCCCTGCCGCTTGGTCTTGACGAACCGGATCAATCTGACACGAAATCCGACGATCAGCAGCTTGAAGACCTGGCTGGACAATCTGATGACAGTGGAAACTCGCCGCCTCAGCCCCCTGATCCGGAAGAGCTTGCGTCGAAAATCCTGCTTTGGGTGCATCTAGGGCGGTGGGTCATCGACGATGCGCCCCCGCCCAACAGTGAGCACTTCTTGCAGGAGGGCGACCTCTTCGAGGCGATGGACCTGGCGCGGGAAGCGCTCACTGCCCCCGAAGGCGATGGAAGCCCTGATAACCCCTCGAAAAAGTTTGGGTTTTCGTTGGCTTCCATCCTGAAAAGCCTCGAGGCGCCTCCAGATCCGCTGGGTGGCGACGTACACGAACGGCGTCGCTTGATCCTTGAACTCACCGAGCACAGGGAGGCGGCGTGAACTCTCAAGCAGGTGACGTTGCGGGCCAATGTAGGGCATGGCCCATTGGCGTTCCCTCGTTTTCCACGCCCTCATTATCGCTCAGGAGCGGAGATGTTTCCTGTGCGGTCAACGGTTTAACCCGGCTTTCTGTGAGCGACCAGAGGTGCCCGAACATCAGCGCCAACACCCGGATAGGGCCACCTTTGACCATTTGCGGCCAAAGGCGCTCTTCGGTCCCGACCATTGGAGCAACATCAACCTCGCCCACGCTCGGTGTAATCGGGCGAAGGCCAGCCGTCTTCCCACGCCAGAAGAATTTGATCGCCTCCAGAGTATCTGGGCGAGTGTGTCGGTCTCGAAGCGTGATGAGATCCAGGCTCAGTGGGAGCGTCAGCGAAAGCAGTCGTGGACTGATCGGCGCGGCGGTGGCGACACATGAGGGAAACTAGATGTGGAAATGGAGCGTAAAAGGCGGAAAGGGGAGCGATATGACCATTGTCATTGGATCCAGCTTCGGCCGTGTTTCGCGCGGGGCCGTTTCTCGAATTGAGGAAATGAGCGGTGGCTATGCGTGGAGCACGAGAGGCAAATCGGGCCGGGCAGGGGATTGGGCACAAGCGGTCGACGATCTGAAGGCGGCAATGATGGAGATCGAAGATGACCGATAGGTGCACGGAATTGTATGTGGAGCTCAAGTTGACAGGGCCGTTCGCTGAAGCGTTGGTTGCTCATGCCAAGAAAAGATCCACACAGCCTGGGCTTCTGTTGGAGGACATTGTCGAGGTTATCTTAGGCGACGATTTAGTGGACGCTGTGCTCGACGATCGCACTTAAGGGTGGCGCGAGTCGTGAGCGCGGTCGAAGGACTCTGGCATGAAGAAATTGATCCAAGCATTGCTCACGAGGGCGCCAAAGTGTTTCGAGGGGATTACATGAACGGCGGGTATGACCAGGAATTCGATTGGTATGAAGATGATCGCGACATCATCCTGGAGTGCGACTGCTCTGACTACGACACCGATCTTGTGGAGGGCAGCGCCAAGTGTTGGCGTTGTGGACGGTCTTGGACGTTGACATCTGCAGAGATGGAGGCGGAGTTCAAGGCGATCCGTGAGCATGACGAGGAAATGGAACGCGGTCGGCGCTGGTCATGGTTTTGGGAGATTTATTGGAAGGTCAGATCCTGGCTTACACGGAAACCTATTCCAAGCGCGCATGGTGATCTTGATGATGAGATACCGTTTTAGAGGAATGAGAAGACACGGTGATGCAGCCAACCGCTGAATTTTGGTTTCTGGCCGGATTAGGTCTGATGTTTCTGGGTATAGGGGTTGGCAAGGCGCTGATTATCCGGGCTGGCGGACGCCGCGATTAAGGAAGGACGTATTGATGGTTGATCCAGAACGACTTTTGAAGCTTTTGAAGGGCGAATTCTCATGCCTCACGATTGGGTTCAACGACGATCATACCCCTAACTATGTCAACGCACAGAGATGGGCGGATGAATATGGCGAATATCGGGGCGATGATGACGATCGCATTCATTGGGTCTCGGAAGAAGAACGGCAAAAAGCTATTCGTGAGAACTCCGTTTGGACAATCCAGTGGTATCCCGACACGCCTGTTGGCTTTTGCTGCGTAGGCGCCTCGACTTTTGAAGCCGCCGCTACGTACGCACTTCAACCACTAGACGATTCGCAATCGGAAGGCGTTGGCAATGGACAATGAGCATCACAGTGTGACCCGTCAAACCGCAATAGGCGCGCTGGAGCAGGCGATACAGCTGCTGAAAAGCGGCGAGTATAATCGTGCTGCTGAGTATATTGTACTGGCACGCGACACCACAGCCTTTCTCAGCCGTAACACGGCGCCAAAGAACCCACTGAAGGAAAGTCATAAGTACGAAGATACATTTAGCGTGGGCTGACAAAATCGGGAGATATGTGATGGCTGAAGGTTCCATAGAACGCCGATTTGACGGTTTCCTAATCGCTTGGCCTACAAGGTTTGGAATCCGCTATCTCGCTGATGAGCGAGGATCGGTATTTGAAACATATGACGAGGCTCAAGACTTTCTTCGACAACATAGAGATCTTCAGGCCGATGGTGCTTGTGTCGTTGGTTTTTACGCAGCGCCTGCGACATCGACTGGGGATGAAGAGCAAAACCAAGAAGACCTGCAGGTGGCGCTGAGTGAAGACGACAAGCGTGTTTTTGCCAGCCTGAGAAGGTTGATATGTGACCGCAACGCTCCAATGAGCCCAAACCTCATAGCCTTGTTGGAAGTCTTAGAAGAGCGTGACAGGCAGGGTATGAGAGGGGGCCGACAATGAATGAGCAGGAACCAGCACAGGAAGCTATTCTCCCGTTTACTGAGGAGATAAATTCAAACCCTGGACTTCTTTCGTTGCTCTACGACGCTGCACTTTTGCCGGAGCAAGTTGCCACCATAAAGGACGCAAGAAGCATGATCGCGATCGTTTTGGCTTACCGACTGGGGCGACAAGCCGGCGAAGGGTCCCCCGCGTGACCGTCGAGGAATCGTCGCTTCGCGGTGTCGAGCATCGGTTCGACGCATCAGCTGAGGAGACTACGCCCATTAAAGAGATGCAGGCGGAGGAATCGCTAAATTTGAATAGTAACATCGCCCTGTTTGAGGAGCCAGCTACGTTGGTGGAAGCTATTGAACACCTGAACCACAGCTGGCGACGGGCTTGTCTAGTGATTTACGCACAGATAGTGCCACTACGGTTGATGCGCAGGGTGATAAAGCGGATGGCTAAGCGATGGAAAGAATGAAAGCCAATGAAGCGCTGTCAGTGCTCACGAAGTTCGTCGATTGGATAGAGACCGCATACCAGCCAGAGATCATTGATATCGTTGTAAATGCGGCCGACACACATCTATCCAGCAACCGTTCAACAATCGAACTCACTCTTAAGAACCCTGGACGGACGTTGACGCAAACGTTGAACAATGCGGTGAGCGTCTCTGTCGGTGTGTTTCGTTTTCGAGCGGTGGCAATGTCTCCAGAAATCGTGGGTCCCGAGTGTGATGTGCTTTTGGGCGTCACGGTCGAGGTGCTTGCGGACTAGTTCCGGATACGATTGACCGTCTCAAGATCATTGTATGTTCACTAGAGTCGACTGGCTCCCAACGGTGCGTGGGCTTAACGGCTCCGAGACTAAAGGCCCACTGCGTTTCAGTGGGCCTTTTTTTATGCGAGGTCTTCTGTACGGATGCGCCCACCGCCGTGAGTTGGCGATCGACGGTAGCGATCTGCCGCGATCAGCGTCCCTACCCAGCAGTCCGACTGCCTTTCTACGCCATGGCCGCCCTCCTTTCACGACGTTTGAACTGAAATAGTCCAGCATTAACAGTGTGTTGATGTGGATTCGTCGGGCTTCGCCCAGGCGCCAGTAGGGGGGTGGGGTCAGATCCTCACGGCCTAGGGGGCTGCACCGCGAAGGGTACCCAATAAATATCTGCATGAAATTTGGGGCGGGGGTTCGGGAGAAAAGCGCGGCGTACCGCGTCTTTGAAAAAATATCGCGTTAGGGCGTGATTCAAGCCCGTGGAATATCTATACTCTTGAATTAGCAATCGACAGGAGATCCATCTTGGAAAAGAGTCGCAGATTCTCGAAAAGTAATCCGTCTACGTCTTTATCGAGTACAGATGGGGATGAAAATACAGCGTATACAGAGGATAATGGCTCTGCCGATGATGCTGTAGAGCCGCAGACGGATGCGGTGCAAGAGCAATTGGACGGCTTCGACACTTTATCCGCACAATTGAAGGGGCAACTAGATGCAACGCCGGAGGGCGGGTGCATCACCGTCCGTATTGATGTGGCATCGGAGCTTGGGTCGAAAGTTGGTCTCGTGTCTATGCGTCGGTCCCAGGATGGAACCGGCACCCCGATCGACGCAGTGGGTAAAGTCGCCCTGTGAGTACGGCGCTAAACACCATCTGGGACGCTGGCTTAGAAGACTGCCGGCCCACCGGTGAAGACCGTAGCCAGCCGTCTGCATGGGCGACGCCCATCAACAATGCCTATGGCCGCACGATCCAGGCCATCATCGAACAAGGCCATTTGCTCCTCGAGGCAAAGAAAGCGCTGGGCCACGGAAAGTTTGGGGAGATCTTCCGGCAAGGGTTGGTGCCTTACTCCCAAAAGACCGCAGAACGGTTTATGTCCATTGCCGCTCACCCCATGCTCGGCAAATTCGACGACGTCGTCGATTTTAGAAGTCTTCCAAGCGCACCGTACGCGCTTGCGGAGCTGGCGACACTAGACGCCGACACTATCAAAACGGCGATTAAGCAGGAAGCGATCACGCCCGACATGACCGTCAACCAGGTCAACCGCGTTGTCCGCACCCTTCGGGGCGCTGCGCACAGTCCTGACGATCATGAGCAAGTCGAGGACGTCGACTATGATAGTGTCACCTCCCAGGACCACCGTGACGAGATAGACCGGCAAGATCGCGAAGTCCTTGAGGCCGAGGAGGAGGAAGAGCAGCGATTGCTCATGTCGTTGGTCGAAACGATGTTCCCCTCTACGGAGACCGGACTTCCGTCGTCTGCCTCTCGTTTGATTGGGTTCCTCGCCCTCGCATTTGGCGAGACCGTATCGACACTGATGCACCGCAACGCCGAAGCGCAAAACCAGACGGTCCGAGATCTTGCTCGACAGATGACGATCTCGATCATCTACACAGAGTTTGGTCTGTCACAGCCAAAGGTCGCTGAGCCGTTCGGTCACGAGAGCTCCAACATCTCCCGCATAAAGGACCAGGTTTCCAACTGGGAGGAGTACGACCCTCTCGCGCAAATCTTGGACGGTATCCGTCAGATCGCCCAGGGCATGGTGGAGCATGACAGACTCGTCGGGGAGGCGTCGGCTCCGCCCGGCGAAGCCAACGTTGCCTGAGACCCCGAAGAAGTTTCGTCTTGGTCGTGGCCAAACGGAGAAAGAACGTAAGCGCAAAGTTGATCGCCGCCGTCAATGGCGAGCGTCACGCCGTTGGTATTCCACGGCACGCTGGAAAAAGCGCAAGGCTGAGCAGTTGGAGAGGGAACCCTATTGCTGTGATTGCGCCGCGGAAGGCCGCCAGGTCAATGCGACCCACGCCGACCATGATCCGCCGCACAACGAAGACGAGTGGCTGTTTTTCCATGGGCCGCTGAAAAGCCGCTGCCAGACTCACCACAACCGAAAAACTGCAGCCAAGGATGGAGGCTTTGGGAACCCTAAAGGCGGGAAAAAGCGCTGGGGAGATGTATACTGATGGCCGGTAAGAAGGTTGGACGCAAACCATTGCCATCGCACCTCATAAAACGCGGGGGGCGTCGGCAACCATCTGATCTTGGGCTGGAAGCTCCTAGCGTTGTTCAAGCGGCAGGCACGCCGCCGTTCGAATGGCTGGATGGTTGCGCTCAAAGTGAATGGCGGCGCGTGATGGACTTGCCCCTCATCCGTGCCATCGTCACCGACCTCGATCTGATCGCGTTGGCGGCTTATTGCACCACCGTCTCGATCTTTCGGCGTGCCCATGTCGAGATCGGCTCGCTTGGTGGTGAGCTGACAATGGAAACCAAAGGCGACAAAGGGCAGGGCGGGGCCACCATCAATCACCCACTGATCGGTATTCAGCGCCGGGCAGGAAACCTCCTGATCAACATCGCAGCCGAATTCGGCATGACGGCTGTCGCACGATCAACCGTGGAGTTTGCTGATGATGCCCAAGACGATATCGCAGCAAACGAGAATAGCGACGATGCGGACAAAGACGCCGGCGCGGTCGTTGAGCTGCCCGTTCTGCCGCCACCTGATTATCTAAATGACGGCGCACGCGCTGAATGGTTCAGGGTGGTTGGCTCTGCAGTTGAGTCGAAGGTCCTCCGCGGTGGCGATGAGCAGGCCTTTTCGGTCTATTGCTCCGAGGTCGATCTGTTCATCAGCGCGCATAAGGAGCTATGTGCCTCGCTCCTAGAGGCCAGTGATCACGGTGTGCCCTATGGGGGCCTTCTGATTCCCACCAAGCGTGGCAACTGGAAGCACAATCCCGTCATCGGAACTCAAAACACGTCGATCGAGAGGGTCTTGGGTTTTGCTCAGGATTTTGGATTGACCCCATCAGCGCGTCGCCGGATCAAAATTATCGCTGACCCGAAAGAGAATCCGTACGCCCGTTGGAAGAGGGATGGTAGTGTCTCACTTTGAAAATAGAATTCGCGCGAGTCATTGGTCAGTCCCACGTCGACCATTCTTATTCTCGCAGAGTCTTTCTTGATCAACCATGCCTGATCAAATCCTTACATATCGCTATCGTCTGTGCTCTTCCAAGGCGCAGCACGCAAAGCTGCAGGCCGCGGTGGACCACACCCGTCTTCTGTTGATTGCGGCGCTGGAGGAGCGGATCGGGGCGTATCGCAAGGCAGGAAAGTCCCTGTCCTATTATGATCAGTGTAAAGGCCTGACCGAGTTGAGGTCATGTGATAGTTTCAGGAACTATTCGGTCGTCATGCAGCGCTGGGCGCTACAGCAGATCGACCATGCGTTCAAAGCGTTCTTCCGCCGGGTGAAGGCAGGTCAGACCCCAGGTTTTCCTCGGTTTAAAGGGAGAGATCGGGTCCGAGCCTTTGGATTTGGCGACAACGCTGGATGGCGCGTGCGCGGTGAACACCTGATCATGAAGGGGATAGGCGCCATCCGGCTGTCTATGCCTCGCGCTTTACCGGGCGTACCTCTGACCTGCGTCGTCAGACGATACGGGATGCG
>CALFRH010000053.1 GCA_937919225.1 uncultured Parvularcula sp. | reverse complement strand
AGTCGGAGGTGGGGAACAACGGAACGTGACTTTATGAGCCGCGCATCGGAACGCCTCCGCCAGGTCTTTGAGCGGCGCTACCACATCGCGATGATGGTGTTAGCCGCTGCTGTAACCGTGACCTTTTTGGCCTCGTATCGGGTCTCCTTGTTGGAGAACGACCGGGCAAAGGCTGTCATTCTTGCGACCGAGCAGCGAGCCTTGTCCCAGCGGGTCGCTTTCCTGATCAAGGCCATCGATCAAAAGCCTGATCCTGCCCACACCGATTATTTGCGTCAGGAACTGTTAATTACCATTGAGCGGATGCGAAATGCACACCGCACCTTGATCGGCGACACGCGGGAAAGCAAAAATCTCGAGCGCTTCATTGAGCCGCTACAGGGCATCTATTTTAGTGGGTATGTTCCTTTTGATGGCACGGTGCAGCGATTCCTTGAGGACGCTGAGGCGATAGCGGCAATTAGTCCCTATTCATCGGATTGGGCGCAGTCAAAACCGCGTCGGGAGGCCATCGTTACTGCTGCGACTGCATCGATGATGCAAACCCATGCGCTCGTGCTGAAGATCCTTGAGGCCAAAGCAGAAGAAGATGACAAATTAGCTCAAGTGGTGGACTTGGCGCTATGGCTTTCGGTGATGTGCCTCGTGCTGATCATTACCCTCGTTATTTTCCGGCCCATGAGTAAAGAGATTATGCGGGCCTTTGAAGAGGTTGAGGGCGCACGATCCCAAGCCAAGCGAGCTGAAGCGGAAGCCGTCGCTGCAAATGAAGACAAGGGTAACTTCTTCCAAGCCGCTTCCCACGAACTCAAGACCCCTCTCAATGCGATCCTGGGAATGACGGATTCGCTTAAAGAGAAGGAGGGCGCCACAGAGTTTGAGGAAGAAATCTCCCATATCACGGCGGCTGGCGAGCATTTACTGGCCCTTTTGAATAATATTCTGGACACTCACCGCCTTTCGGAAGGTGAACTCAGCCTTCAAACCACGTCGTTTAAACTGGCTGAGACGATTTCCCGTTCTGTCAATCTCGCCCGCGCGCTGGCGGGGCAGAAGGGCCTCGATTTTGAAAGCAATGTCGATGTGCCTGAGGATCTCGGTGTTCTGGGGGACCCGGCGCGGCTTGAGCAGGTGCTGAACAACCTTCTCGACAATGCGGTGAAGTTCACCCGCGCCGGTAAAGTCACTTTCGATGCCTTTGTTGATCAGAACGAAGAGGCCAAGGCGGGGCTGAACGTCGCCATCGGTGATACCGGGATCGGGATCCGAGAGGATCGTCTTGATGCTGTCTTTGAACGTTTCTCCGCCGAAGGGCCGATGCGCTCGCGCGGTGGGGGGCTCGGTATTGGGTTGGCATTGTCCCGTGAGCTGACTGAATTGATGGGCGGCTCTATCGATGTTGAGTCCCAGGTGGGCAAGGGGAGCACCTTCTTGCTTCATGTTCCCCTCGAGATTTCTGCTGCCAAAGAGGCTGCTGCGGCAATCACCTATCAGGAAGAGGGCGCCGAAAATGCCCTATCCGGGCAGGGCGGCGAAGGCGGTGCGGAAGGCGAGAATGACAGTGACCGTCCAAGCCGCCGGGAGTTCGATGTCCTGATTGTCGACGACAATATGGCCAACCGAATGGTGGCAGAAGCGCTGGTGAAGCCATTGGGCGGGTGCCCTGTTATGGCTGTTGACGGTCGTCAGGCGGTCAAGAAAGCAGGCGAAAAGTCCTTCGACATTATCCTTATGGATATCTCAATGCCCGTTATGGACGGGATTGAGGCCACGAGCATCATTCGCAGCGGCACAGGGTCGAGCAAGCGCTGCCCCATTATTGCTGTGACTGCCCACGCAACTGCCAGCGATTTCGAAGAGTTGAGGGAAGCGGGGTTCCAGGATCTCATTACCAAGCCGGTCCGTAAGGATTCTCTCAGCCATTGCATTGAGAAGTGGACCATGCGCAAGTCTATGGAGGAGAAGACGGCGTGACGTTCTTAGGGTATCTGCTGGCCGCTAGTCTCATGTTGACCGCTCCATCGGTCGCCGCTGCTGCGTCCGCATCGCCTCAACGGGTCGAAGCCTCGAGCGGTGGCCAAGTAAAGATTGCAGGGTCCTCAACGGTGGCGCCATTCTCCTTGGCGTTGGCAGGCCTACTGCCCAAAGATATTCTGTTGACGGTTGATCAGACCGGAACGTCCAGTGGTCTAACAGCGCTATGTTCTGCTCAAGACTCGACCGTAGATATTGCCGCAGCGTCGAGGCCTATTCGCAATAATGAGGTGCGTGCATGTCATGAGCGAGGCATTAACACGTTAACGGAAACGCTCCTCGGTTTGGATGGCATCGTTCTGGCTCAGTCCGAAAAGTCCAAGCCCATAAGCCTGACGCCAAAGGATATTTACCTCGCATTGGCACGGATGACCCCAAGGGGGGCTGGGGATTGTGTGATGGTGATGAACCGCCGCACCACGTGGCGTGATGTCCGTCCCGATCTGCCAAACCGCGAAATTCTCGTCATTGGCCCGCCAGTGACATCGGGCACTCGCGATATGCTCATGACCCTGATGATGCGGGAAGGCGCGCGCCAGCTGCCCTGCCTGCGATCTTTGGAAGCCCGCTCGCCGGACAGACTGGCAAAAGCGCTGATGTTCCGGAACGATGGTCATTGGCTTGATGGTGGTGAGAATGACCACGCTATTGCGAACACGCTTCTTCACTTAAAGTACGCTGTCGGGGTGTTTGGGTTCTCCCACCTTGGGGAAACCGAGGGGGTGGTTCCGATCTCCTTTGACGGGGTCCTCCCCACCGCTAAGACGATTGGGACCGGTGAGTATAAGGCGACGCGTCCCCTTTATCTTTACACCACCGGAAGGCGTCTGGCTGAACGGCCCGCTGTGGCCGATGTGCTTAATCACTTTTTCGCTCTCGATGCGATCGGCCCGCGTGGTGTCCTAACGGGCCTGGGCTTGGTAACCGGCGAGACTGTCGGGGAACGGACGGTCATTGACACGCAAAGCGGTGGGCGACGTAAAATCAGCTGGTCTGACAATATGGAAGAAATTCTGTCAGCGCGACTTGGACGGGAAGCTGGAACGCCGATCCAATAGCTCTTCCTTCGACGATGACGGATGCCTGCTCTGACTTGGGACAAAGAGCGAGCTCGCAAAGTCTTCGATACAACTAGAAGCAACAACCAGGCACCCTCGCGACCCTATGGAGAGGTAGAACACAACCGCGCGCGGGCACACCGACCAATGGGAGGCGCCTCGCGGTTGCTGGCATGCTGGTTGCTCTCTTTAGTTCACAATTCACGGTGTACGGGCGCACTTGCTGCCGCTATGGTGGGTAGGTTGATAAGCGCCGAGGGAACAAAAATATGGCTGTTGTGGGCGCTGATCGAAGTGAAGACCTGACTGCGCGAAGTGGTCTTGATCCATTTGTGCGATCCAAGGTTTTCAGCAACCTTTTCGCCCACGGTATGGAACTGGTTGAGGAAACAGCCACTTATCTTGATAATGGCGGACGCAAGGCGGCGAAGGCTCTCCAGCGTGAGGCAGCAATGACCTATGCTGGTGTTTCAATGCGCCTCACCACCCGCCTGATGCAAATTGCGTCATGGCTATTGGTCCTGCGTGCTGTCCGCGATGGTGAGATGACCGAGGCGGAGGCTCAAGAGGAAAAATATCGGCTGGGCCCGGCGGAACCGTCGAGCCGTGGGTTGGGCGACCTCTCGGCTTTGCCCGAGACGTTGCGGGACCTGATTACGGAAACCGATACCCTGTATGCGCGCATCAGCCGGTTGGATCGGGATCTCTTCTTGGGTGCCCCGCAGGCGCCAGCGACCCTGCAAAGCGATGCCAAGGGTCAGTTGGCGGCGCTGCAACAGGCCTTCACCGATAAATAGTCTTAGTTTTATCGCTAAGCCGTGACCTGTTGGTCCTGATCGACGTTTGCGCGGTCTGATTTCCTCTGCCGAAAGCTCTTGGCGCCCCTGTTCATTTCGGGGCATATCCGCACCAAAGGGGCATTTTGCCCGGCAGTAGGATAAGTATTATGAAAGAAGCGGTGATTGTCTCCGTTGCACGGACACCCATTGGCAAAGCCTATCGGGGTGCATTTAACCAAACAGGCGCCGTCGCGCTGGCCGGTCATGCGGTCAAGCACGCGGTGGAGCGGTCTGGGATAGATCCCAAAACCTTTGATGACTGCATCATGGGGGAAGCATTGCAGCTCAATACGGGCGGAATGAACCTTGGCCGTCAAGCGGCTCTGCGGGCCGGCCTTCCCATGGATGTTTCCGGTATGACCATCGATCGGCAGTGCGGGTCGGGGATGATGGCGATTGCCACGGCAGCCAAGCAAGTGATCGTTGATGGCATGGATGTGTGCGTTGCCGGCGGGGTTGAGTCCATTTCCACTAACCAGAGTCCGGACAATAAGATTGTCTCTCCCGATCCGTGGCTCATGGAAAATCTACCTCAAACCTACATGATGATGATTGAAACCGCGGAAATTGTGGCTGACCGTTATGGCGTCAGCCGTGATGCCCAGGACGAGTACGCTTACCAGTCCCAAATGCGGACCCATGAGGCACAGCAAGCCGGTCACTATGCGGACGAAATTGTGCCCATGCCATCTGTCATGGCCCGGAAAAATAAAGAGACGGGTGAGATTTCAACGGTTGAGGTGACCCTTGAGAAAGATGAGGGCAATCGACCTGAAACCACTCTTGAAGGGCTAAAAGGGCTCAAGCCGGTTTTTGGCGGTGGCCAACGGGTTGGGGCCGGCCAGTTCATCACCGCGGGGAATGCGAGCCAGCTATCCGATGGCGCGGCCGCTGTGGTGGTGATGGAGGCCAAGGCCGCTGAGAAGGCCGGGCTTGAGCCCCTCGGCGCCTATCGCGGTATGGCGGTGGCAGGAACAGATCCGGACGAAATGGGGATTGGTCCTGTCTTCGCTGTGCCCAAACTCCTTGAGCGGAATGGTCTCAAAATGGATGATATTGGCCTTTGGGAACTCAACGAGGCCTTCGCATGCCAAGTTCTCTATTGCCGGGATAAGCTTGGCATTCCCGATGAGCGGTTGAACATTGATGGTGGCGCTATCTCCATCGGCCACCCTTATGGGATGTCCGGTGCCCGGATGGTCGGCCATGCCATGTTCGCGGGTAAACGGGTGGGCGCCAAGTATGCGGTGGTCACCATGTGTGTCGGCGGTGGCCAAGGCGCCGCTGGGCTGTTCGAAATCTTTTAAGAGCAGCTCTTTTGTCATCTCGGCATGCCGCAAGGTGATGCCGAGATGGGCATCTGCGATACCAAGATGACCCATTCTCATCTTCTTTCGCCCCAGGAGGGGTTTCTAGGTGCACGTGCTGCTACGGGTGCTGAATATCCTTTGGTGCGCGTCATCCCTTTTGGGATGGAGGCCACTGTTTCCTACGGTGCAGGGACAGCCAAGGGCCCAGGGGCGATGATTGCCGCCAGCCATGAGCTGTCCATTTTCGACGATGAGCTTTGGGATGTGCCATCGCGGTACTTTCGTGTTCAAACCCTAAGAGAGCCGGTCATTGCGACGAATGCGGAAACGGCCCTCGATCAGCTCGCGACGCTCACGGGAGCGGCGTTAGAAGATGGCGCTTTTCCGTTCACTTTTGGAGGGGAGCATGCGATCACGCCTGGCGCGCTCCGTCCTTTTGTGGAACGGTGGCCGGATATCGCAATCCTCCATTTTGATGCCCATGCGGACTTACGCGATGGCTACGATGGAGACCATTTTAGCCATGCTGCTGCTCTAAGGCGGTGTCTTGATAACCCCGACGTCTCACTCGTTTCTATTGGCATACGAAATATATCTGCTGAAGAGATCCCTTTCTACGAGGCGAACCGGCATCGCATTCATATTCACTGGGCAAAGGACAAGGCGCAGTGGAACCTTGATGAGATCATCAAGCCCCTCAAAGGCAAGAAGGTTTACGTCACCTTCGACGTTGATGGGTTCGATGCGTCGGCCATGCCCGCCACCGGTACGCCCGAGCCGGGCGGGTTTTTATGGGGAGATGTCTTGCCGATCTTGCGGCGGGCCGCTGAGGTGAGCCAATGGGTAGGGGCCGATATCAATGAGCTAGCGCCCGCTGACGGACTTCACGCTTGTGACCGGCTTGCTGCTAAGCTTGCTTACAAAATACTTGCCTATCGTTTCTGACCCCTTGACGGGGCTCAATGGTGGTGACACGGGCGCCGGATGGCGTTTGTATCTTCACCCGTTCTGATGGCACTCGGCGGCGTTGTTCTGGGCACCGTCCTTGATGCCCTTGTTAAAGGCTTTGCCAGTGAGTTGCCTGTACTGACGATTATTACATGGCGGTTTGTTTTCGGTGCCGTGATCACCGTGGGGATATATCTGGCCGCTGGCCATCGGTGGCCGAGCATCGCGGCTATCCGCTTTCATCTGCTACGCAGTGTCTTTTTGGCTATTGCTGCTGTGTCATTTTTTTGGGCTGTTACCCAGCTGGCATTGGTGGAGGCTATTGTATTGGGCTTTACGGCGGGTCTAATGATTCCCCCTATTGCTCGCGTGCTGCTTGGGGAGCGGATGAGCCCCGTTTTCGTGGGAGCAGGTCTTGTGGGGTTTGTCGGCGCGGCGTTCGCGACCACCGGCGCTGTATCCCATGCGCCACCGGATGGTCAGCGGGCCCTTGGCTTTGCGGCGGTCCTGGTCACCGCCTTTTCTTATGCCTTATCGCTTGTGTTGCTGCGCCTTGCCGCCCGTCGGGGGGATGCAATCACGACGCTGATGTTTAACAATGTCGGCCCGATTATTTATATTGTTCCCTTATTGTTTTTGGTGTCATCTGTGAACGATAGCGGCGCGATACCAATCGTTCCCACGCTGTCCCAAATGGGGGTCATTATTGGTTTGGCAGTGGTGGGCGTTGCTACTTGGTGGTTGTTAACCCAAGCCTACGCAAAGGCTGAGGCTCAACAATTGGCGCCGCTTGACTATAGCGCTCTTGTTTGGAGTGCGGGGATCGGCATAATCGCCTTTGGCGAGATTCCGACCCTGCGCCTTTATTTCGGGGCAGGGCTGATTATTCTTGCTTGCCTGGTGGTCGCGTTTGAAAGCCGGTTTGTCACGCGGCGAGAAACCCGCTTACCCCCCACCGACGCCCCAGGGTGACCGTTGATCCGCGCCGATAAGGTCGCTACCCATTGGCAATGACCATCGCCATTGGGCCCCATACCCTTGCCAATCCGGTGCTATTGGCGCCGATGTCGGGCATTTCAGACCTGCCGTTTCGCCGGGCGGTGGCGCAGTGCGGGGCGGGTATGGTGGTGTCCGAAATGGTGGCGTCTGAAGAGTTGGCCCGCGCCCGACCAGACGTTGTGTTACGCGCCGCGGTTGAGCAGACGACGATCGCCGGGCCCCAAGTGGTCCAACTGGCTGGCCGTGAGGCGCGGTGGATGGGCGAGGGAGCTCGCATTGCGGACGCCCAGGGGGCGGATATTATCGACATTAATATGGGGTGCCCTGCGCGCAAGGTAACGGGGCACCTTTCTGGCTCCGCATTGATGCGCGATTTGGATCATGCCCTAACGCTTATCGATGCGGTGGTCGCCAATACGGAAAAGCCGGTTACACTGAAGATGCGTCTCGGCTGGGATCATGATCATCTTAATGCGGCTGATTTGGCCCGGCGAGCGGAGGCGGCGGGTGTTCAACTTGTAACTGTTCACGGACGAACGCGGCAGCAATTCTATAAGGGTGAGGCAGACTGGGCTGCGGTTAAGCCCGTTAAAGAAGCTGTTTCGATTCCTGTCATCGTGAATGGTGATATTTTGGATGCTAGCATCGCGCGGACGGCGCTTGATCAGTCGGGTGCCGACGGCGTCATGATTGGACGAGCGAGCGAGGGGCGCCCGTGGCTGCCTGGCGCGGTGGCACGGGCCCTCCGCGACGGTGGGGAGATGGTGGTCCCGGGGGCAGAGGTGCAGGCGCAAGGCATGCAACAGCTCCATCGAGAGACAGTAAGATACTATACGGATAATCACTCGAAAAATGCTGATAGGGGTCGCCTTCTAGGCCTACGAACGGCCCGCAAGCATCTTGCAGCCTTTGCTGAATATGTCCCTATTTCGATGGACGGCGCTATGCGGGGATCCTATCGACGGGCCCTTTGCCAGTCGATGGATGATAGTGAAGTCCATGACCTCCTCGCGGCCATGGCGGCCGGTGTTGATTTGCCAGAAAAAACGTGTGCGGCATAGTTTAGCGCGCCGGGCGATTACTTTGAACCGTTTTCCTCGTGCTTCGAGACGGCCCGTCGATTGGGGCTCTTCCCGATCAACCCTC
>CALFRH010000052.1 GCA_937919225.1 uncultured Parvularcula sp. | reverse complement strand
ACTGGCCGGGGGCCAGATCCAGCCCCAAAGTGCCGTCACTCTGAGGCGATGCGATTGGTGCGCCGTCAAGTGTCACCTGAATCTGCGAGGGGTCCAGCGAATCCCATTCCTCAATCACGTAATTGAGATTGATCATGCTTGGTCCGCTGGGCCCTAGGTCAATGACCCGCAGTTCCGAGTTTGCCGCTCGCGCCCGTTTTTCGCGTCCGCGGAAAAACCAAATGAGTTCTTCTACTGTTGGCTCAACCACAACGATAAAGTTGAACGGCCTATCCTCGCTCTGCGTCGATGCAGAGACGTTTAGCGTTTCAGTCGTGCCGTCGAACAATTCTTCATAAGGCGTCGCCCTGCCCACAAAAGATGGTGTGCCATCTGGGAAAGTGGCGCCAACTGACAGGAAGCCGAGGACTGTTTCACTGAAGCCATCAGGGATGGTGTTGAAGATAAGCGGAACATCAGACTGATTTGCGATGCGGAAGAGGTAGCCTCGCTTGCCGTCAAATTCGCCGCCATTGATGTCATATACAACCCGACCTTTCCGGCCTCTGATGAGTTGCGTCCCATCATAGGCTTCAGCGGTTTGAGCGGCGCTGGGCGGCGTAAACGCACCCGGCACTATCAGTGTAAGTGCAAAAATCAGGCTAAATAGTAGTCTTCGGCCAAGCATAATCCTATCCCTCCTTGTTACCGATTGGTTAACCCAGATTTGGAAATGACTCAGGTATGAATAGTGGTCAATACAGACCGCGAGTTCGCTTTATATATTATTTGAAATGCTTCCGAGTTCGAAACAACTTGACTTCAATTATCTCAAACAAATTCATTGGATTGAAAGGATAGAATCACCGTTTGCCGCTTATTGGAGCACCTGTGTCAGCGAATGGCGAATGCTCACATGACAGGCTTCCGGGCATGGACTGTTGATATGCGCGCTTAGCTGGTAAACTACAAACCACTGGTAGCGAATTCCAAGGATTGTTGAAATGCACGATTTCGATGCACAGGAAGAATTGGAACAGCTAAAGGCCGAACTCGCTGAACTCGGTACATTTCTTTGGTCCAGGCTTTTGGAAAACGCAGAGCATTCTTATACGATCGGCAATCGGACATATATGAGCCGCACCGCTTATCTATTCATGCTGGAAACGATGCCTAAGGACCAGTTGGAAGACAAGTTCGTTGTCGAACAGGATAGCGGAGAGTCGATTGTCCAAAATGCAGACGAAATTGCATTCGGCAAAAAAGGTCGCCCTTTTACAGAGGAAGAGCGCCAAATTCGGATCCAACTAGAACAGTTGTTGGTAAGAGAAGTCGGAGATGCTGCACAAGAAAAGCTTCGAGTATTCCTAAACAGCTTCCCGAACCGTGAAACCGACAATGATTTGATTTACGGCAAGTCTTAGCGACGCGGTGGTGACTGTTATCCATTTGCGTAAGCCGATGCTGAAAGCCACAGAGACGTTCTAGTCACCATAGGCGACCATGATCTTAATGTATTTGTAGGTGTTCTCGGCGCGCTGCCGCGCTGTTTTCTCTGGCCGTCCCGGCCGGGGGGGGGGGCGGGCCGCCCGACAAACCAACCCAGAAAAAAAAAAAAAAGCCAGGAGGGGAGGAGGCACAGCGAAGGAGCGCACCCCCCCACAACAAAA
>CALFRH010000051.1 GCA_937919225.1 uncultured Parvularcula sp. | reverse complement strand
CGGACGCCAATGGACCTTGAGACCCGAAAAAACGCCGCCCGCCAATGGTTCGAACAGTTGCGGGACGACCTCTGTGCAGCCTTTGAAAGGCTAGAGGCAGCGGTGGACCCCGCCCTCTACGGCGAAGGGGCACCTGCCCGATTCGTGCGATCCCCTTGGGTGCGCGCCAAGGACGGCGCCCCTGACCAGGGCGGCGGCACGATGGGCATGCTTCATGGCCGAGTGTTTGAGAAGGCGGGCATCCACACCTCGACGGTGTACGGCGAGTTTTCCGAAGAGTTTCGAAAGCAAATCCCGGGCGCCGAGGAAGATCCGCGCTTTTGGGCATCCGGCATCTCCCTCATCGCCCACACAAAGAACCCCCACGCGCCAGCCGCCCATATGAACACGCGGATGATTGTGACCACAAAGGGGTGGTTCGGCGGCGGCGGCGACTTGAACCCGATGCTCAAACAATATCGCACCCAAGATCACGAAGACACGAAAAGCTTCCATGCCGCCATGGAGAGGGCCTGCGCGCCGCACGGAGATGATTTTTACCCGCGATTTAAAAAATGGTGTGATGAGTATTTTTATCTGCCCCACCGGCAGGAGCCGCGCGGCGTCGGCGGGATTTTTTACGACCGCCATGACAGCGGCGATTGGCAGGCTGATTTCGCCTTTACCCGAGATGTTGGCAAAGCCTTCCTCGCCGCCTACCCCGCTCTTGTTGAAAAACGGATGGGTATGCAGTGGACCGATCAGGACCGTGACGAGCAACTAAGGCAGCGTGGTCGGTATGCAGAGTTTAATCTGCTATACGACCGCGGCACCACGTTTGGCTTGAAAACGGGCGGCAATGTGGAGTCGATTTTGTCGAGCCTACCGCCCCTCGCCACATGGGAGTAAGTTGCAATAAACAGTGGCGAGTTAAGCCTGCTTATCAACCTGCCCATATTCGAGTTCCACCGGCGTCGCCCGACCAAAGATCGAAACAGAGACTTTAAGCCGGGCATTCTCTTCGTCGATGTCTTCGACAACACCGGAAAAGGATGCAAACGGTCCATCGATAACACGCACCGTTTCACCAATGTCATAAAGAATAGCGGGACGGGCTGGCGCCTCGGCCACCTCATCCATGGTCCCCAAGATCCGGTCGACTTCTTTTTGGCTGACAGGCATGGGTTTTTTACCTGATCCCAAAAAGCCAGTGACCTTAGGGGTCGAATTGACGACGTGGAATGTATTGTCGTTCATCACCATTTTGACGAGGACATAGCCAGGGAAGAAGCGACGCTCGGTATTGACCTTCCGTCCACGACGCACTTCCACGACCTCTTCGGTCGGGACAAGTACTTCTTCGAAAAGATCGCTGAGGCCCTTTTCTTCCGCAGCCTGTTGAATGGCGTCCGCCACCTTCTATTCAAAATTGGAATAGGCGTGAACGATGTACCATTTGGGTTCCATCTAACTGATCCTTCTCGCCGACATTAAAGGCTGATGCTAAGGATCATTGGCACGATCCAACGCAGCACCTGATCCACAAGAAAAAAGAAAACACTGGCAATCGCCACCATGATTAAGACCATCACCGTGGAGATCATGGTTTCATTCCGACTGGTCCAAGTGACCTTTTGGGTCTCGTCCCTCACTTGCCGGAAAAACTGGATGGGCCCGACGGACGGACGCGAAGAGGATGCCTCGGGGGCAGACTCTGGCGCGGCGCCGCTTTGCCCCTCGCCCGCCGACGCAGCAGCGGACACGGCTTGGCTGCTAGGCGTTGACCGTTTGGGCTTCCGACGGTTTTTCGATTTTGGCATATAACTGCCCCATCCTTTGGTGAGGACAATGGGCGATGGAACAGGGATCACCTGCGATTACCACTTTCCATGTCCGGGAGAGTGTCTTGGATGAAAGGTGGCCCCTCAAATGTCAAGATCAAGACGTAAGATATGCTGTGTCTGCTCCAACGACTCCGCAAAAGGCCTATCGCGGCCCTACTCATCCTCAGTCGACGGCAAGGGCGGTAAAAGCACCGTGTCGACAACATGCACCACGCCATTGGACGCCTTAATGTCGGACAGGGTCACCACCGCGTCACTCACCACTATCACATTCGTCGTACCATCGATCTGAAGCGGCACCCCGGCGAGTGTGTTGACAGAGGTCACCTCTCCCACTGTTTCAGCGGACCAGACCTTACCTCGGGCGACGTGGTATCGCAGCAGCTCCTGCAATGCCTCTCGATTTGCAGCCAGTCGAAGTTGCTCAACCGTCCCCTCGGGCAGCGCAGCAAACGCCTCATTCGTTGGAGCGAAAAGAGTGTAGGGCCCACGACGGCGCAACTCGCGGCCAAGGTCAGCATCCCCCACGAGGCTCACAAAGGTTGAGAACTGCTCCCCGGCGCCAACAATCTCAAGAATCGTTTGTTTCACCGCGCCTTGTTTTTTGGGGTCGCCGTCGGACGGGGCGGCATCCCGTTGTGCGTCCTCCGAAGACTGAGGAGATATCGCATCGCTAGGCGATACAGTCTCACCCCCGCCATCTTCAACGGCCGGATCAACGCAGGCGATCAATGAAACCGACATGACCGCCACCACAACCCACTGCAAACGGATAGTCAGAGGGTTGAAGCTAAAGATGGTAGGTAACATTCCTTTTGCGGCCCCAATAAACTCTTCAGACCAGTAATCCATCTCTCTGCCCATAACGCCTATCATCCATTCAATTTAACTCACAAGACAAGTTATCACCTGGCTTACAGGGCCCGCAACATATGGCGTTAAAAGCCTCAACTTTCCTAAAACATCCAGCCTATACGCGATACCCTCGGGCATCCAGCTACTCGAGTACGGCGTCCGCAACCCCCGTAATAGTCTTAAAACTGCCCTTGGTGGCCGCATTGGCGACAATGGGCACCCCCACATCCACCTCGACCTCCACTCCCGCCTCTGGGGAGGAAATCACTAAGACAAGGGAGCCTGCCGCCCCGGTAACAGCCGGCAACCCCTCAAGGCGATTGCGGACACCGGGCAGCGCTTGGGGGTCGTCTATATAAATCTTCAGCTGATCATTGGATGAGGTTGACGGCGCTGCATCGTCCAGACGTCGAGCCGCTTCGGCGGTCAGGCGCAAATTCCCGTCCTGGTCTTCAGCAGTTACGGACAAAAAGAGGCGCTCACCCGGCTCAAGGTACGTCTCGATTGCCGCTAAAACTTCGCTGAACACGGTCACCTCATAATCACCGCTGCGATCAGACAACCCAATCCAAGCGAATGGCTTGCCAGACTTTGATCGTCGGCGAGTCACCTCCCGAACAATCCCCGCCATCTGTACAACGGAGCGGCCCTCCTTCACCTGGGAGGTGACGTCGTCAAAGCTCAAAACACCTCGTTCGTTCAGCATATCCACATAATCATCGAGAGGATGACCGGTCAGAAAAAAGCCTAGCGCGCCCCGCTCATGCTCTAACCGCTCAAGCGCTGGCCACTCCTCCGCCGCCGTCAATTGCGGCCGCGCCAACGTCGTTGTCGCCTCCCCTCCGAAAAGCCCCCCCTGATCACTCGCCTTCTCATCGTGGAACGCTGCAGAATACCGCAATAGAAACTCAGCATTCACCATAAGTTGAGCACGGTTGGGATGGACCGCATCAAAAGCACCAGCGCGCGCCAACTGCTCTATCCCTCGCTTACCGAGGCGGCGGGCATCCATCCGCTCAGCAAAGTCATACATATCTTTATACGGTCCGCCTTGCCGACGAGCCTCGGCAATTTGGGCGACAGCGTCGCTACCAACATTCTTGATGGCCGCCAAGGCGTAATGGATTTTATCACCGGTCACAGAAAAATCAGCTTCAGAGTGATTAATACACGGGGGCTGAATCTCTACACCGCATCGGCGCGCCTCACTGACAAAAACGGATAGCTTGTCAGTAAGCGTGATATCGAGCGACATCGTTGCCGCCAAAAAGGCCGCGGTGTGGTTGGCCTTTAAAAAAGCGGTTTGATAGCTCACCCATGCATAAGCTGCCGCATGAGATTTGTTAAAACCGTACCCGGCAAATTTTGCAACCAACTCGAAAATGCTTTCAGCCTTGGCTGGATCAACACCATTATCACGTGCCCCGTCAACAAAACGGACCTTCTGTTTATCCATCTCCTCTTTCTTCTTCTTCCCCATCGCACGGCGAAGAAGATCTGCCTCTCCCAGACTGTACCCTGACAGTATCTGCGCGATCTGCATCACCTGTTCCTGATAGATTATAACGCCGTAGGTCTCGCGAAGAATATCTTCCAATAAGGGATGAAGATAATCCGGTTCTTCGCGCCCCGCTTTTCGATCAATATAGGTGGGGATATTATCCATCGGACCAGGGCGGTACAGTGAAACCAGCGCGATGATATCTTCAAGGCAGTCCGCAATCAGACAACGAAGGGTTGCTCGCATCCCCGACGCTTCAAGTTGGAACACCCCAACAGCATCACCCCGCGCGAGCATTTCATAGGTGGGGGCATCACTGAGGGAAATTCGATCAATATCAAGGTCAACCCCCTCCCCCTTGAGATAATCAAGAGCACGCTTAATCACTGTGAGTGTCTTCAGCCCCAAAAAGTCAAATTTAACGAGACCCGCCGGTTCCACCCATTTCATATTAAATTGTGTCGCCGGCATTTCTGATCGCGGATCACGGTAAAGAGGGACAAGCTCATGGAGCGGACGGTCCCCAATAACGACGCCGGCCGCATGGGTAGAGGCATGCCGATAAAGCCCCTCAAGCTTAAGAGCCGTCTTCAAAAGGGCGTCAACGGACTCATCTCTCTCCCGCTCTTCCTTGAACCGAGGCTCGCCGCGAATAGCCTCGTCTAAGGTCACTGGGTTTGCAGGATTGTTCGGCACCATTTTGCAAAGCCGATCCACTTGCCCAAACGACATCTGCAAAACGCGACCGACATCGCGCAACACAGCACGGGCCTGCAATTTTCCGAACGTGATGATCTGAGCAACGCGATCCCGACCATAGTGATCCTGGACATAGGCGATCACTTCATCGCGACGATCCTGGCAAAAGTCGACGTCGAAATCGGGCATGGACACCCGCTCAGGATTGAGAAAGCGCTCGAAGAGAAGGTTGAACTTGAGTGGGTCCAAATCCGTAATGGTGAGGGCGTATGCCACAAGAGATCCAGCACCCGACCCCCGCCCCGGCCCCACAGGAATATCGTGGACCTTCGCCCATTTGATAAAGTCAGAAACGATCAAGAAATAGCCTGGGAACTCCATTCGATTGATAATTCCAAGCTCTTTTTCCAGCCGCTCCCAATAGGCTTCCTCGGGCGCTGCCATCTCAATGACCTTAAGGCGGGCCCTCAACCCCTCCTCCGCCTGGTCGCGCAACGCCTTTTTTTCCGCCTCTAAATCACCGGCAAAGCTGGGTAGAATTGGGGGGTGCGTCCGTGGACGGAAAGCACATCGCTGAGCGATTTCAACCGTCGCTTCCACGGCTTCGGACAAATCAGGAAACAGCGCAGCCATCTCATCGCCGGATTTGAAATAATGATCCTCACTGACCTGCCGCCGATCCGTCTGGCTGATATAATTCCCCCCCGCAATACAAAGTAACGCGTCATGGGCGGCATGATCATCGCAACTAGAGAAATAGACATTATTCGTCGCAACAACTGGTAAGGATCGGTCGAACGCTTGCTGCACCAACGCCGCCTCACCGGGATAGCGGCCATCTTTGTCCGTGTGGGGTGAGCTTGGGTGACGCTGGACCTCAATATAAAGACGATCCCCAAACGAAGCTTGAAGCTGATCAAGGAGCGCCCAAGCTTCGTCACTTTGCCCATCTTGGATGAGCAAATCCAAGGGGCCATCCGCCCCCCCCGTAAGGCAAATGACGCCATCCATATGGGTGAATAATCGCTCAATAGGAACAGCAACATCATCCTCTGCAGCCCCCTCTAAGAAGGCCTGGCTGCCCAATGCCATGAGCCGGCGATACCCAACCTCATTCTGCGCCAACAAAACCACCACGGGGGCGGCCCCATCGCGGGTTACAACTGGACTGTCTCCGGTAAAGCGAAGGCGAAGTTCAACCCCAACAATGGGCTGAATGCCCTTTGCCGTGAGCATCTCCGACGCCTCCAAAGCGCCAAAAAAATTGTTTGAATCCGTCACGGCCACGGCAGGCATCGCTTGCGCAAGGCAGAGGTCCCGAAGCCGACCAAGGTGCAACGCGCTCTCCGCAAGGGAGTAAGCTGAATGGAGATGAAGATGGATGAAGGTCTGGGTCATAGGATGACCTTACCGGGCCTCAGAAGCAACGCCGCCCCCTCAACCCCTCTAAGTTTTCAACAATTCCGACCGTGGAAACGGCGTGAGATTAAGCTGTTCCCAGCAGGCAAAGAGCGCTGCCAATCAGGCCTAAAAGCACCACAAATCCAGCAATATCGCGTACGAGAACCATTTAAAGCCTCCCTGAATGTTCCTTTTATGTTCATATTCCACTTTTGTTCTCACTTCAAGCTTGTTTTTGTTTTGTTCCCATATTACTTATCCTCAACCAGGGGGATTTATGGTGTACGCCGCCAATCATCTAACGACGCAAAAACAAATCAGTTGGAACCAAGCGGGCTCAGCTGTTTCACGGGAGACATTGGGCAATCGGCGTCACGGAAACAGTGGCCGACCCACGGCGGTGCGGGGTATAGACCGAAGGATGAGTGAAAAAATTCCTTTGTCTGCTCGCGCAGCGGCGTCGCGCGCGCCCACCTCTGATGCTAATTTACCCTATTTGGCTGGCCTTAACCCGCCGCAGCGAGAGGCCGTCCTGACGACCGAGGGGCCTGTCCTCATGTTGGCTGGCGCGGGCACAGGGAAAACCCGCGCTCTCACAACGCGATTAGCCCATTTATTGATCACAGGCCACGCCCATCCGGGCCAGATCCTCGCCGTGACTTTCACCAATAAGGCGGCACGCGAGATGAAGGATCGCGTAGGCGCTTTAGTGGGCGAGCGAGTAGAAGGCATGCGATGGCTTGGTACATTTCATTCTATCGCCGCTCAAATCCTGCGTATGAATGCAGAGCTTGTGGGTCTCAAGCCATCCTTCACCATCATCGATACGGATGATCAAATCCGGCTGTGTAAGCAGGTGATTGGCGCAGCGGGCCTTGATGAGAAACGCTGGACAGGCCGCGGTTTCGCCGGCCTTCTTGATCATTGGAAGAATAGCGGCCTTACCCCCGACACGGTGCCATCGGAGGATGCACATCGGTTCGGCAATGGCAAGGCTATCGATCTTTACAAAGAGTACCAAGCGCGACTGCAGACCCTTAATGCGGCTGACTTCGGAGACCTGTTGGTTCATAATTTGACGATCTTCCAACATCACCCAGATGTGTTGGCCGGGTTCCACCGACGCTTCCGGTACATCTTGGTGGACGAGTATCAAGACACCAATGTGGCGCAATATTTGTGGTTACGCTTGCTCGCGCGGGAAGCGGACCACTCCCCTGGCGGAAATATATGCGTGGTGGGGGACGACGATCAGTCGATCTATGGCTGGCGCGGGGCGGAAGTTGAAAATATCCTCCGTTTCGAGAAGGATTTCCCGGGGGCGAAGGTCATCCGACTTGAACAGAATTACCGCTCCACCGAAGCTATTCTAGCGGCCGCCTCTGCCATTATCGATAATAATGAGGATCGCTTGGGCAAGACCCTCTGGACGGAGAAAAAGGGAGGCGCGCCCATCTCATTACGGGGGGTCTGGGACGCCGACGAAGAGGCCCGTACCGTCACAGATGACATTGAGTCAGAGCAATCCAAGGGACGCCCCCTCTCGGAAATGGCGGTTTTAGTCCGCGCATCGTTCCAAATGCGTGCCTTTGAGGAGCGTTTTAACACTGCCGGTCTGCCCTACCAGGTGGTGGGGGGCCCTCGCTTTTATGAGCGGGAAGAAACACGGGACGCCCTCGCTTATCTTCGGCTCGTCCGAAATCCAGAGGACGATTTGAGCTTTACCCGTATCATTAACAAACCTCGGCGGGGCTTTGGCGAAAAAGCGCTCCAAACTCTAACCATTGCAGCACGCAGCATGGGGACAAGCCTCGCGGAAGCGGGACGCCGTTTACTGGAGACCGCTGATCTCAAAGGAAAGGCCCGCACGTCGCTAGTAAAGTTTCTTGATGACCTCACCCTTTGGCGAAGCGAAGCTCAAGACCTTGGCCCAATGGCGCTCGCAGAAAAAGTGCTTGAAGAATCGGGGTACACAGATTTTTGGCGACAATCGAAAAGCATTCAAAGCGCTAGCAAATTGGACAACCTCAAAGAACTTGTTGCCGCCGCAGGGGAGTTCGATACCTTAGAAGGGTATTTGGATCATGTCAGCCTCGTTGCAGAGCGCACGGCCGCGGATGACGGGGGGCAAGTATGGTTGATGACCTTGCATGCTGCGAAGGGGCTTGAATTCCCAATTGTTTTCCTTCCTGGTTGGGAAGAGGAAATTTTCCCCTCTGGCCGGTCTCTCGAGGAGAGCGGGAAAACGGGCCTCGAGGAAGAAAGACGGCTAGCCTATGTCGGGGTCACGAGGGCCGAACAATCCTGCCGGATCAGCTTCGCGGCCAACCGGCAGGTCTACGGACGCTGGCACTCAGCCCTCCCCTCTCGGTTCATTGATGAGCTGCCAGAAGACTATGTGGATGTTGTCTCTCAGCCCGGCCTTTATGGGGCAAAAGCAGATGAAATGCCGGCCTTTTCCCGTTTTGATGCGGCACATTTAAATGCGAGTGATGGGTATAACACGCCCGGTTGGCGTCGCGCCCAACGGGGGGAACCATCAAGCTCAGGACGCCGCGCCCGAAATGAACCACCAATGATCGAAGCATCCGCAAAGTTGGTGGCATCCACCGCGCCTGGCCAGACCGACATTGCAACGGGGGAAAGGGTTTTTCATCAAAAGTTTGGGTATGGCCACGTTCAGCATATTGACGGAAACAAAGTAGAAGTGGATTTCGAAAAAGCAGGCAACAAGAAAGTCATTGCCACCTTTTTAGAGAAAGTCAGCTAACAGATATAGTAATATTGTTAGATGGCGGACACCCTGCACTCGATAAGGCGGGTGGTTCACTAAACGCGTTGGGAGCGTTTCAGAGCATCATGCCGAAAGGTGTACGCGGCTTTCGGGATAAAGCGAGGCGGAAACAAAAGACTATAGCAAGGGCTTGATCCAATCTATAGCATCGGGTGTTCTGATTGAGTCAGCCCGATGCTATAGAGGCTTTGTTTTTCGCGCGTGAGCCAACGTTCTCTGATCCAATGTGATCGCCCGGCGCGCTAATGAACCGATGTTTTAATCTCTCAGCAAACAGGCTGCTCCTTTGAGCGCGGCGTCTCCTGTCCCCAGCAAATGTACGGGGATCGCGTCTAAATACTCAACCATCGCACTCGCGCCAACGAACCGTTCTGCAAACGGACTTTCTATCAAAAGCTTGGGATACCGCGGTAAAATACCGCCTGCAAGAACAACACCGGCACGAGCGCCGGTCGACAAAGCCGCCGCTGCAGTTACCGTTCCAAGAAACGCGCAAAACTGATGAATAGTGGCCACTCCCGTTGGATCGCCTTCAAGGGCAGCGGACGTTATCGCTTCCGGCGTTTCAAGCGGGGCCTGCCACCCATCGCGGCGGGCCATCACATCATGAAGTCGCTTCAAACCGCGCCCACTCAAGAAGTCTTCGCCAGTGGCAGGGCGCCCCAACACTGTGTGAGCAATCGTCAAAAGGGTGGCCTCATCTTCAGTCGCAGCTGCCAACACGCTATGCCCCCCTTGGGCCGGGATCGCTAAGGGGCGTTCTTGGGTTGGCACCACAAAGCCAGTTCCCAATCCGGTGCCAGGGCCGACGGTGACGACCGGGGCGCCCTCAATCACCTCGCCCGGTTTGATCTCACCCACATCATCGGCCGTTACAGACAGGGCAAAACGGCTCAACGCCTCAAAGTCGTTGGCGACCCTCACCTTCTTGAACCCCAACTGATCCGCCATATGACGGATCGAGAATTGCCAAGGCGCATTCGTCATTGCCACATGGTCCGAACCATCCAAGGGCGCTGCAATCGCAAAACAGGCAGCCCGCGGCGCGGTAATCCCCTCCTCCGCGAGGAAAGCCACTACCGCATCTTCAAACCGAGAATGGTCTTTCACGGCCAAGGTACGCGTGGGACCGAGAGCGCCGTCCTCCCCCGCAACCGCAAAGCGAGCGTTCGTACCGCCAATATCTCCGACAATATCCATAGGATGATCTCTCGGCTACCGATAAAGCGCTGGCTCTAACAGCTAAGGCGCCGCTTTGACCATAGTGGTTGGCGCCGCCACGACTTTAATTGTCCCAGAAATGGTGAGATTGACGGTATCGCTCACAAATCCGCCAAATCGCGTCATACCGTACGCGGAACGGCTAATGGAGAGCTGCCCCTCAAAACCAATTGCCTCGCTCGGGCATGGGGCGGTGACCCGATCGCACGTCAGGTAGATGTCCATTTTTTCGGGCCGAGTGACGTCTCGCACCGTGAGATCACCCATCACCGTACCATAGCCAAGTTCATCCCAGCCCTCGAGTTGACCATTGAAAACAGCGGTGGGGTAGGTCTTCACGTCAAACCAACCTGGTCCCCGCACCATCTCTTCGAAAGAAGAAACCGAGAGGCTGTCGACGTTCACGGTTGCCCCCAGGGTGGCAAGACCGGAAACAGGATCAACAATGGTCAGTACAGCATCAAATTCGGCAAAAGCGCCCGTCACCCGCGGGACACCGATGGGCTTAACATCAAAGGCAATAGACGCGTCTTTGGGGCCAAGGCGATAGCTTTTCGCCTCTACCCGACCGAGTTCCGCAGCCGACAATGTCGACGTAACAAGATCAGGAGCCGTGGTACACGCCACAGCCGCCAAGGCGAGCAACCAGCCAAATCGTTTTACCGGTACCATAGGTTCCTTCGCTCCTATACCAACTATAGCATCAGGTGCTCCGGTGGAAGCAGTCCGATGCTATAGAGTCTTTGTTTTTCGCGCGTGGGCCAACCGTCTCTTATCCGACGTGCTCGCCCGACGCGTTATTGTTCGACTACGGCCCCTTAAAGGTTACGCCTATTCATATCCCTCACGGATCAGTTGATCGAGGAGGCGCACGCCATATCCCGTTGCCCCCTTTGGGCAGATATCCTTGTCTTTGTCCGTCCACGCCGTACCAGCAATATCAAGATGGGCCCAAGGCGTGTCGTTCTCGACAAAGCGCCCAATAAAAGCAGCGGCCGTCGAAGATCCGGCATAGCGGGGCCCGATATTCTTCATATCCGCAATATCGGATTTGATCATATCATCATGGGCCTTGGTCAAGGGCATCCGCCACAGGGGCTCGCCCGTCACCTCACCCGCCGCGACCAGCGCCTGCGCTAAGTCATCATTCTGGGTGAACAGGCCCGCATATTCATGGGCAAGGCTGATCAAAATGGCCCCGGTCAAGGTCGCCAAATCCACCATCACCTGCGGTTCGAAGGTTCGTTGGGCGTAAGTGAGGACATCCGCGAGAACCAATCGACCCTCGGCGACGGTATTTTATACTACAACAGTCAGCCCCGACATGGAGGTCACCACAACCGACGGCCGCTGTGCATTCCCGTCAGGCATATTCTCTACAAGGCCGATGAGCCCCACCACATTGGCTTTCGCTTTACGGGCGGCGATGGCATGCATTGCCCCCGTAACGGCACCGGCGCCGCCCATGTCGAACTTCATGTCCTCCATCCCAGCGCTCGGCTTGATGCTGATGCCGCCAGTATCGAAGGTCACGCCCTTTCCGATAAAGGCCACCGGCTTCTGATCGGCTGGGCCGCCTTTCCACAGCATACTGACAAGCCGACTGCCGCGGACCGAGCCCTGCCCCACACCCAGGAGGCTGCCCATCCCAAGCTCAGTCATTTTGGCTTCATCGAGAATAGTGACCTCAACCCCAAGCTTTTCAAGATCCTTGCAGCGCTCTGCAAAGCTCTCTGGATGAAGAATGTTTGGCGGTTCGGTGACAAGGTCACGAGCCACCCTCACGCCGCCCGCCACGGCGTCTTCAACGGCAAACAGACTTTGGGCATCTCCAGACGAGGCGGTCACCACAGAGAAGGCTTCAACGACTTTTTTATCCGTATCCTTTGTTTTCCGGCGATAAATATCAAAGTCGTAAGAGCGCAAACGTCCCCCTAGGGCCACATGGGCGGCAGCGGCGGCCGTCTCAAGCCCCGCCTCGCCGAGCCCCGTAAGCGTGAGAGCCGCCGTCTCGTACCGCCCATTCACAGCAGCAAAGGCTTTGCCCCCCAAGGCGCGATGATCCTCAGCACCCATCGTCTTGGCTTTTCCCTGTCCTAACAGGAGGATTACGGCGTCCGGCATTTCAGCGGGCCCCGGGATCGTGAGGCTTTGGCCCGATTTGCCGGTAAAAGATGCGGCCGCCATGCCGCGCTTCACCGCCCCGCCCGTCCGCGCGTCAAGGTCGGTCAAGCTAGAGGTCGAAAGAGCGCCTTCAAAAACTGGGACAATTAATGCGCCATCAGTGGGCAGATCCGCCGTAAAGTGAACTTTCATTGCGTTTTCGTACTTTCTTTCTCATCAAAATGTGGGGGCGCTGTTCCGTTCAGACGCTATCCCATAAACTTAACTAGGGCATTTTTATTCACAGTCATTTTCGAGACGGCCGTGCCGCGCTAGGCGACCATGAAGTGGTGTGCTAGTCCAGCCCGCACCGCACGTGAAGGGTGCCCGATGCACGCGCCCCGAAACTAAAAAGGGTCGGCCTTGAATCGCCTTGATCGCTATATTTTTCGCCAAGGGGCGGTCCCCTTTTGCCTTATTCTGCTATGCACCACCGCAGTGATTTGGCTCACCCAAGTGCTCCAGCGGGTGGATCTGATGGTAGAGGATGGCGGGAGCCTGGGCGCGTTCCTAAAAGTCACCATCCTTCTTATTCCTAGCCTTGTGGGGGTCATTATCCCCTTTGCGCTTTTGGCGGCAGCGCTCTACGCCCTTAACGTGCTCGCGACAGATAGTGAGTTGCCAGTGATGGGCGCCGCGGGAGCAAGCCGAACACGAATTGCGCGACCGCTTATTGCATTATCGCTCCTGGCGGGGCTGATGGTCCTGTTGATCAATATTGATTTGCAGCCCCGGTCTTATCGGACGCTTAAAGAAACCATCCAATTTGTAAGGTCCGACGTGGCCAGAGCCTTGATCCAGTCGGGGGTTTTTACGCGGGTGAGCCCCAAAGTCACCGTGTATGCGGAGGAAGCGCGGCCGGGCGATCAATATATCGGGCTTCTTATCCATGACGAGCGGGAAGAGGGACGCACCGTCACGTACACGGCGGAAAAAGGCCTTTTCCGGGTCACCGACGCGGGGCCAAAACTTCTCCTCCGGCAAGGCACCGTCCAGCGGGTCAACCCTGAAGATGGCGAGGTCGATATTCTACGGTTCATCGAAACAGCTGTTGACCTTGCCAGCTTTAAGGAGCCGCCCGGCCGAAGGCGCCTTGAGGGGACAGAACGATATGTGTCCGAACTCCTACAGCCCGATATGTCGGACCCTTATGACGCAGAACGCGCTGGTTCTTTCATTGCCGAGGGGCATGCGCGTCTTGCGACCCCTCTTTATCCCGTCGCCTTCGGCATGCTGGCCCTCGCCGCCATGCTAACGGCGCCGGTCTCTCGCCGCGGCTATACGCAACGGCTGATGGCTGCCATTGCAGCAGCCATCCTACTGCGAACCTTTGGTTATGTGTTGCAAAGCGCCTCAGCGGGTAACCCGGCCCTTAACCCCTCGCAATATGCCCTTCCCCTAGCAGCCATCATTGGCGCGAGTATCATCATTGTTGGCCGGTTTTGGCAGGCCAAACGCCGACCACCGCCCCCTTTATCGACAGTGCTGCACGACCCCAGCCGGGTTACAAGGCAAGCGCCAGCAGCATCTGGGGGCGCCACCCCATGATCGGACGACCGCTGCAATATTTCATCTATCTCACCCGCCGTACCCTGGTGGGGGTGGTGAGCCTGTTCGCGGTCATCTGGCTGTTGGTGGTCTCAATCGACCTTATCGAGGCCATGCGGGAAGTGGGCAAAATTGATGGCGCCGGGATGGGCACAGCGGTACAAATGACGCTTTACCGAACGCCGCAGCTGATCCTGACCCTCAGCCCATTCGTCTTGCTGTTCGGTACGTTGTGGGCCTTCGGACAGATGGCGAAAAGCTCGGAAGTCGCAGTGATGCGAGGGGCGGGCTTGTCGGTCTGGCGACTGGTGGCGGCGCCGGTGACCCTCGCGATTGGGATTGGCATTCTCACCGTGACGACTTTTGATCCGATCGCCGCCAATATGGCCGGTCGAGCCCAAACCCTGAAAAATGAGATCCGCGGAAAAGAAACCAACATGCTTGAGGAATTCCGCGACGGCGTGTGGCTCCGTCAAGTCAATGCGAACAGCGCGGCCCTCATCCACGCCGACCGCTACAATCCGGACGAAGGCCGCCTATATAACGTGATCGTCTGGCGCCGGACCCTTGAAGGGGTCTTTATCGAACGGTGGGATGCCGACACAGCCAGGGTGGAGCCAACCCTTTTCGTTCTCGAGGACGCCAAACGTACCACGCTGCACGGCGAAAACGAAATCGTGCGGGAGGCAGAGCCGGTCGACGTAAATATCGACCTGCGCGCCCTCAAGGAGGATGTGGCAAAACCGGCCTCCCTCTCCGTTTGGCAGCTGGCCACTTTCACCAAAGTGATGAGCAGCGCTGGCATGCGCACCATCGAGTATGAGTTACGGTTCCACGATTTGTGGTCCCTCCCCATGAAGTTGGTGGCGATGGTGCTCATCGCGTGCGCCTTTGCGCTGGGCATGAATGCCCGGGCGGGCGGCACCGCTGGGCTGATGGGTTTAGGCATTGCTGCGGGCTTCGCTCTTTTTATTGTTGCAGAACTCTCGGCCGCCATCGCCCAGGCGCAGATTGTGCCCGTGGGCCTTGCCGCATGGGCGCCTGGGCTTTTTGCGATCCTTTTCGCCACCACCCTTCTCCTTTATCGCGAAGACGGGTAGCAGAAACCTTTGGTCGAATGATTGTAACGACCGCAAAAGCTTATTACGAACCAAATGGATAGGAGCGGTTTTGCGACCGCTCCCGTAATGTTGAGGACCCCTCGCGTGGCAAAGCGCTGTCGCATTATAATCATGGCCCTGCTCGGCACGGTTTCGGTACCGGCCCTGGCCTTTGCTGTGCAAGAACGCACGGATCGCGCAACGGCTGATGACACGGTGCTTTTCTCCGCCGATAAGGTCACCCGCCGCCAGGACGACGCTCCTATCATGGCCGAAGGGAATGTCCGTGCCTTTTTCGGCAGCCAGACCCTCGTGGCCGACAAGGTCACCTACGATCCTGACAATGATATTGTCACAGCGGAGGGGAATGTCTCCATCTTTGATGGAGACGGACAGACCTATTTCGCCGACACGGTGGAGCTAACCGGCGACCTCAAAGATGGGGTCGCCACCAACTTCTCCTCCCTTTTGCCGCCGCAGTCACGCCTTGCCGGCGCCAGCGTTGTGACAAGCTCTGATGGCACGACCGACCTCAACAAAGCGGTGTATACGGCCTGCTCAGTTTGCAACAAGGATGGGGACAAGAAGCGCCCCACCTGGCAGGTGAAGGGCGGTAGGGTCGTTCGCGATACCAATACGGATACCATCCGCTTTCGGAATGCGACGATCCAGGCCTTTGGCGTACCCGTGGCGTATACGCCCTATATTGAGTTTCCCGATCCGTCCGTGAAACGCAAATCGGGCTTTCTTATTCCCGGCATTGGCAACTCCACCCGAAACGGTTTCGAAATTGAGACGCCGTATTATTGGGCGATTTCAGATCACCAGGATTTCACCTTCTCTCCCCGTTACTTCAGCCAGCTGGGCACTCTCTATCAGGGAGAGTATCGCGTTCGCACCCATGATGGGGGGCTGGTTGTCCAGGCTGGTGGGATCGATCCGCGGGAGAGCGAGACGGACAGTAGCCCCTTTCGTTTCGATAGCGAAGGCGACCAGATCTTTAATAGTAGGGGGGACCCGGTATTCAAACTCCCGGATACCAAATCCTCAAGCGAGTTTCGCTGGCATGTTTTCGCTGACGGCTACAAAGAGCTGGAGAACGATTGGCGAGCAGAGTTCAACATCGATCTGGTATCGGACAAGCTATATCTGACCCGTTATGACGTGGAGGCTCAAGGAGAGTTGCGGGAAGCCATCGACCGCCTACAGCGGGATAGGCTAGAGAATGAGCTATCCTTTGTCCGCCGTCGCGACGACTCCTATACCAAGCTGTCCACTGTTCTTTTCCAAACCCTCCGGACACGAGAAGATAATGACTTTATGGGTGACGCGCTCCCGCATTTCACCCACGAACAACGCCATGACGCCCCTTATATTGGGGGCGATCTTACCTGGGGAACAGATTTTCTTTATCTACACCGACCGCAGGGTCTCGACTCGGCCCGCCTGTCTCTCAATGCG
>CALFRH010000050.1 GCA_937919225.1 uncultured Parvularcula sp. | reverse complement strand
GAATATTTGCAGCGGCATCCTCTGAATATAAGTACCAGACCGACCCATCCACCGCCCAGGCTTCACTCTCCCATTCTTCGAAATAGGAACAATATTCAGCGAGTGTTTCTACTCGATAGTGATACCCTAAATCTTGACAAAGGAAGTGTAACTCCTTTCGGCTTGGAACAAATACGTCGGGATGTCTCGATAAATACTTCACCAACGCAGTAGTCCCTGATTTTGGAGCTCCTACCACAAATAGATTTGGGATTCTCGCAGTCATTTTAGCTCAAAACTACCTCAGTAAATCTACAAAACCGCTTGTTAACTCTCCAATATCGCCAGATCGCTTGGTGAACAAATCCTGCTCACGCTACCCGATTCCAACTCAATCACGCGGTCACAAAAAGACAATGTGTTCAGTTTATGCGATACCATTACTATCGTTCGTTCTTTAGCCAACTCTTTGATTTCTGACAGTATTGACAACTCCGTCCCCGCATCCAGGGCGCTTGTCGCTTCATCAAAAAAAAGAACTCGCGGATCCCGATACAACGCCCGCGCAATCGCGATCCGTTGTCTTTGCCCCCCGCTAAGTCGACCGCCGCCTTCCCCAACTATAGTTTCATATTGATTTGGTAAGTCGACTATAGTCTCGTGAATTGACGCCAGTTTTGCAGCTCGAATCACCATTTCTCTGTCGGGGTCGTCATCCCCTAACGAGATGTTTGCCGCGATCGTATCATCTGCCAAATAAATAGTCTGCGAAACATATCCTACTTGATTTCGCCAATCTCTCAGCGTCACAGCAGTCAATGGATCGCCGTCAATAGAAATCGAGCCATTCGTAGGTAGATAAAGGCCCAATAGAATGTCAATCAGAGTTGATTTTCCTGCACCACTTGCGCCCACTATCCCGATACATTCATTCTGGACAATGCTAAACGATACTTCGCTCAATGAGTCAGAGCTAGCCCCCGGATAACGATATGTAACCGCTGCTAGATCGACACTTGAAAAATCTGAGAACCGCTCTCGGTCGCTTTCGTCATTCGGCAGCGCGAGATGCATGGTACCCGGTTCAAAGTCAAGCTCGACCAAGATACTGTCCAGAAACGCCTCATTTTGACGTATTTGCCCTAATGCCTCCAATACAGCCTGTGCATTTGGCAAAATTCTATATCCCGCAAATAGTAAAAAAGCCGCTTGAGGCAGAGCCGCGGCCATATCTGCACCTCCATTGGAAAGAACAATCATTACGACGACAATTCCTCCCACAAAGGCCGTCTCAATCGTCGGTTTCGGAAGAAATCGTAAAAATGTAGCTTGAGCCATTGCCGTTGAGACTTCGTTCGCGATCTTTCGATAGTGCATCGCGGAGACATGTTCCAATCCGCGAATTTTAATCTCTTTGACACCTGTCAATAGTTCTTGAACCGCGATGAGGCGCTTACGATTCGCACCTTGTGACCTGCTACCGTGGAATGCAATCCGCGGCCAGACCAGAAAAAATACGATGCCAATTAGCAGACCCACCAGGGCTGTCGCTGCTAATGCCATCGGCGGATCAATCAAAACAACCATCGCGAAAATAAGGACGACTTGGGTTACGCTGACAAAGAGCAAGATCAACGGTCGCACAACACCATTTGCGACCTGATTGGTTTCATACACCACCGTTCTCGTCATAGAAGCAGAATGCTCGGTGGAAAAAAATGAAAACGGCCTGTTCAGATAACTCATCAAAAGTCTGTGCGATGTATCAACCGTAAAATTCTGTTGCCATTTGATGGCTAAAAATTGCCGCAAAGAGAGCACTAATTGCGCAGCCAGCAAAAAGCAAAGAAAGAAGACCCCAGCCACAACGACAGCCTGGGATCTTTCAGCGGGCATAAAACTCATGAGATCTGCTATTCGGCCATCAGGAGCTTCGGCATTCATTACCACCGATACGAATGGCCCTATCGATGCGACGCTGATCGCTTGCAAGATGCCAGCAACAACGGAAACCACGATTATATATCTTAGCCGCTGCTTCTGCCGCTTTGATGAATATGATACCAGTTTTGCTAATTTATCTCGTAGTCTCACAAATCATCTCCGAACTGAGCGATGGAACTGGTGAACGTACGATTTCGCAGAACGGCCGAAGGCGCTTAGTCTTTCCGCTGCAAGCGGCCCTAAAAAAGACTGCATGACTCTGTACATAGATCCGCCATACACTGCTTCCTTCCCGTTTAGCCTTTTGGCTTCTGCAAAGCCGTCCAATCCGACCTCTCGAGCACCGCGATGCAAACTCTCTCGCCCCTGTCTCCACAACCGTTTCGCGAAAGCAAGTTTTAAGCCGTTACCGCCTTCAGAAATTAAGTTCATGCGTTCTGCCCGCTCAATATGACGAAGCGTGGCATCCAACATACTACGTCCGGAAGCGGTGTTCGACCATTCCGATATACGATTGGCAGACTGATGCTGTCGGTAGAAATATGCGACACCAGGACGATGTACGAATTCCACGCCATTCAGTGCCATTCGAACATGAAGGTCATGCTCTTGACCACGGAGCACGCGCCCATCGAACCCACCAATTTCCAATAAATCCTCTCTGCTGTGTAGCGGCGCAGAGGTTAATGGTGCGTTTAGCACCACGTCCTCAACCTGTAAGGTCGCCCCTTCCTGCGGGTATCGCGTGTGGATGGTTCGTTCGTTCTTCTCCCAATACCAAGACACGTCACCAAATATGGAACATCGTCGATCACGACCGAGTTCGATGGCCTGCGTTATTTGCCGATTGAGGCAGTTCGATTCTAGCCAATCATCCGAATCTAAAAATTTGACCCAGTGCCCATTCGCTTCATCCAATCCCCTATTTCGCGCGATACAAGCACCCAAATTTTCTTGTTCGATGATAATGATCTTATCGGAGTATTTGGAAAGAATTGCCCGAGATACGTCCGTTGACCCATCGTCGATGACAATTATCTCGATTGCATTTAAGTCCTGCTCGAGAACACTTTGAATGCAAGACTCCAAATACGTCGCGTAATTGTGGTTAGTGATGATGACGGAACATAACATTCTATTCAGTTTTTCACTGCATTGATGTGCCTAAGCGCGTTCTGAAAACAGCAACGAAGTCGCTTCGACTGCCTCGATATATTCGGCGGCGACGCCCGACCAAGAATAGTTTTTGATAATCCAATCGCGGCCCCTCCCCCCCATTTCGTTTAACTCATTGCGAGAGAATGCAGTCGCCTTGTTTAACACGGCGTAGAGTGCAGAAATACTCGCTTCGCTGCACAAACCGCAACCTACGGTCTCAATCATCGACCATGGTGTATTGACGGTAGTCACTACGGGTGTTCCTGCTGCTAACGCCTCAGGTACGACCAAGCCAAAGTTTTCATTAAGCGAAGGAAGAACAAAAAGATCAGCGCTCGAAAGTAGCTCGATTTTATCCTTTCCGTATTTTGGCCCCACTATTCTTACTCTTGGCACATTCATTTCCGAAATGAGTTGGCGAATTTCCAGCTCGTGCCCAAGCTCATCTGGCCCCGCGATAACTAAGTCCCAATCCGGTCGCTGAGACGCCAACTGCTGCCACGCCGGTATCAAAAGTCGTAGCCCTTTTTTAGGGTGAATTCTGCTAAGAAAAACCAATTTCCTTCGCTCCGCGAGCGACGAGCCAATTGAAATTTCAGATTTCGTTGGAATATCATCGCCATTTGTGACTTTATGAACGGGCTGATCTATTCCCATTGCAAGGATTTCTTTTCGTTCGGCTTCGCATGTCGCGTGGAACGCGGTTACCGACCTCAAAATATTAGAATACCCCAATCGCAACGCGATCTTCTTGCGAAGCGCACGTTCAGTTAACGAGTACTCCGAGAACATTCCGTGAGGAGACAACAAGATCGGGTACCCTAGCTTATTCGCAATCAAGCAAGCGGAAACCAATGTTGGAGCCCAGAATCCGTGTACGCACACGCATGATCTCGGCCCCAGCATACGCTTCATAGTACGTCCAAGGTTTGGAGAAATTTTAAGCCC
>CALFRH010000049.1 GCA_937919225.1 uncultured Parvularcula sp. | reverse complement strand
ACCGACAACAGATTCCCGCCTGCGCGGGAATGAGCGGGGGGTAAGGAGCATTGAAGATACACCGCCCACGTCGGACCAAACCCTACTCTTCTCCTTCTCGCAGCATCGCTGGATCCGACCCCTCGCCCTTAAAAACAAACCGTTGGTAGAACAACGCCACGCCTATGAGAGAAATCCCAAGGCCGATAAAGCTTGCTGCACGGAGGACACCGTCAAGGGCGCTCAAGTCAAAGAGAAAGACTTTGACGAGGGTCACAGCCAGAACCCCAAGAGAGGCATATCGGGCGAGCGCCTGACGTCGCCACACGCCCCAGATCAATAGACCAAAAGCGTAGAGGATCCAGGCCACCGAATACGCCCCCATTTCCCCCTGCCGATAGACACCCTCCAGCGAGAGGTCAGCCCCCGCCAGCAATCGCCGCGTCTCCAGCGTGATCCACGCAAAACCTAAGATCATGGCCGCTATGCTGATCAATCGCCCAAAGGGGGCGCGCGCCGATCGGTTCAGCGCATAGCCGTAGGCCCCAAGCAGCATGGCGGGCATGGCAAACGCGACGAAGAGGAGATTGAGTAGAGGCGCCCCAAGGGCGGGATCCCAATCAAGCGCCGTAAACGCGATCAGGACCTCCTCGCTTCCGATGAGGGCGGCGATATATCCCCACCCGCGAACAAACCAGCTGCCGCCAGGATACCGCCACGCAAGGGACGTGGCCGCCCCCAAATACGCAATAGCGTAGCCGGACATTTCTGCCAGGCCACCACCAGCCCCGTCCAAGCTGCCGCCCCCCGCCGTATGCCGAATAAGAAGCCCCACCAACGCAAAGGCGAGGATCGAGGCCGCCCCTTCATAGGCCCGACGATAGCGCGGATCTTGAATGAACAACCGTCCACTGAGGGCAAGGGCAACGATGGCCACACCGAACCCAAGGGAAATTTCGTTGAAAAAGTACGTGGGCGATACCTGCGATGGCGATAACGCGCCTGGGCGCATGAGGAGGAATACCGATGCGGCAGCGCATACTGACCCCAAAAACCCGATAAGCGGGATGGGGAATCGCGCTTGGATAAAGCCGATCGCAAGGGCCACCACCGCCACCGCCGTCCCAAGCCATAGGCCCTCAAACACCATAAAGGGCGCTAAACCGATGCAAAGAACAGTGCCCAAAGCGTATGCAGCGCCCGCCCCAGGGTGGGATAGGAAGTCAAAGTCTTTTTCTTTGATCTGTTCCAAGACAAATAAGAGGAGGAGCGCCGCAAGGAAGGCGCCACCGCCCCAAAGAGGGCTCGTTTGGAAGTCTTCGCCGCGCCAAAAGAGGATAAACAATCCCACCGGCAACGCCAGGGCACCCGTCAATGCCAAAGGTGTTTGCACCTTCACCCGGGTAAAGAGCACTGTTCCGAGGGCGGCAATGCCAATGGCGAAAGCCATCGTCGTTTCAATGCCGCCATGACGCTCACCAGTCCAAATGACGAGGACAGAGGCGATAATGGCCGCACTGATGGGGGCCACATAGGATAACCCCTCCCGCTGCCACGCCATCAGCAGACCAAGCCCCCCATAGAGGACCAAAACACTCAGGATAAAGGGCCCAATAGATCCGTCTACCGCGGTCAGGAAAATAAGGCTTCCGCCACCAACCCAAAAAAGAACGCAGGCAAATAATGCCTCGCTTCGGCGGGGAAGTTCGGTCAAGATACGGCTAATCTCCCCCGATAAGGCGAGGGGGTCGCGGGCCGCCTCCGCGGCAAAGAATGTCGCTATGGCAATAAGCCCTAGCGCATAGCTTGGCACGGCCCAGTCGGCCAAACTCCCAGCCGTTTGTAGGCTGATAACGCCCCAAATCACCGCCCCCACAAGGCTGAGCCAGGTAAGGAAGGTCCACTGCCGCAATTGCACCAGCGCAAGGCCCGCGGCGGTGATCGCGGCCATATAGGGTAAAAGGATGATCGGCGATCCACCGCTCGCCCCGGTGAACAGCGGCGCAGCATAGGCGCCCGCCAGCCCCATCCCTGCGATGACCGGTCCGTACCGTAATGACAATAAAACGGCGCCGGACGAGACGAGCGCAAAGAGTATAAGCGCGACCAGTGGCGGCACCAGCTGATAGAGTGCACCCGCTGCGAGGCATGCCCCATAAAGGGAAATAACCCCCGCCCCAATAAGGATCGCCGGTAGGTTGGATAAATCCTTCAGGGCTTGGCCGTGCTGCCGCTTCCGATCAAAGTGGAACGCTGCTTGGATCAACCCACCGCCAAGGATCACAGCACATAGGGTGCGCACCGTCGGGCCGAAAAAGCCTGCATCAATGGCCATGCGCACAAGGAATAATCCGCCGAGCGCGAGGGCCGCACCGCCAATCCAAACAATCCAATTGGCGGCGATCTTCCGCTCCCAATCCACTTTTGGCTTTGGTTCGGGGTTCGTCGATGGCGGCGGGGCCGCCGTCTCTGGCTCTTCTGTTGGCTCAGGAGGGGGCTGGACAAATGGCTCTGGGGTTGGAACAGGTTCCGTCGCAGTATGATCAGTGGGGACGACCTGCTCGGTCTGCTCTGGGCGGGGTGTCTCCGCCGTCAATGGAACCGATGCTGGGTCCGATGGCAAAGCGTCGGAAGAGGGAGACGGACCAGTTTCAACTGACCCAACCGGCGCATCCGAGGCCCCCTGGGCGGCTGACAGCCGCGCCAACTCTGACCGCAGCGCCCGGTTTTCTTTATCTAGCCGCTGGGATCGAAAGAACCCGATCACCCCGAGGATCGGGGCAACGAGAAACCAAACCCCAACCAAAAAGACGAGTCCAACAAGACCTTCCATCAACGGCCCCCTCTCTCAACCGCGCATTATGCGGTAAGCGAGCGTTCTACATCATATCGCCGTCTTACCATCATCCCACCCTTAACAAAGTTAACGTGTAGGCGGCGGAAAACATCGCAAAGCGAGAAGCAGTCATCTTCAGGCGCCATTCTCGCGCAAATGACCAAGCCCAGCGGCCTGATAAATCCGGTCCAGGGTCCGCTGCTGTTGACGCGGAAAGTCTCCCTCAGTCGGCAGCGGCGTCTCGGTTTGCAGACCATGCACGAGAGTAGACATCTGGTGCAGATAGGTAAGCATAGGGGACACGGGCCATTCCCATTCTTCATATTCAGTCTGAATACGAATGAAAGGGGCCCGATGAACCTGTACCGCATCCAGCAGATGAACCGTCCCCTTGCTGCCGGTGATGGTCAACGGCGCCTCATAGGGTCTTCCCGGTGCCATGGAGGCGGTAAGATCAGCTTCCACCCCGGTGTCGAAGCGCAAGATCGCGTTCAGCGTCTCATCAACCCCGCGGGATGTTAGGGTTGCAGAGGCCTCCACCGCCACCGGTTCCGCGCCGCACACCGCTAAAGCCCAGCTCAAGGGATAACAGCCCAGGTCCATAAACGCGCCGCCGCCGGTTTCGGGCAAATGGCGGATCTCTTTTCCGCCCTTATCATCAATCGCAATGCAAAACTGGCAATCGACTTTCTTGAGATCGCCAATACCCCCTCCACGGATGAAAAGAAGAATCTCATTAAAGGTGGGATGATAACAGTGATGGAAGGCTTCGATAATCCGCCTACCAGAGGCCTTTGCCGCCGCCTGCATCGCCTCTACCTCCCCCGCATTCATCGCGAAAGGCTTCTCACAAAGCACATGCTTGCCCGCTTTGAGCGCTTTAATGCTCCACTCCGCATGGAGGTTAATCGGCAAGGGGTTGTAGATAAGGGTGAGGTCAGGATCCGCAATCAACGCATCGTATGAGTCATGCACCTTCGCGATGCCGTGGGCCGCCGCCATCTGCTGGGCGCGAGAGCGATCCCGCGCGGCGATCGCGGACACCTCTACTCCCCTTATCGCTTTTGCAGGGTCCAACACGGCAAGGGGCGTAATCCTTGCGGCGCCGAGGCATCCTATTTTGATGGGCGAGGGCATGGCGGGATCCTCTTTTACGGTGCGGGAGACCAAAAAATGGGTGCACCGCCAAGCATGGGGTCAACGGTTTTCCGGCACAAGCTTTGCGGGCATAATGGGTTATGCGGGACCTTCTGCTCATCGCTTTCATTGCTGCAGCGCTGTTAAGCAGTGTGCGATACCCGTTTGTGGCGGTTCTCCTTTGGGGGTGGTTCACGCTCGCCACCCCGCAGCAGGCCGCCTATTTCGCCAGCCAACTGCCCCTCAACGCCCTCATCGCGGCGGCAACCCTTGGCATCCTCTTGGTACACGGAGACCTCACGAGACGACGCCCCTCCATGCTATTTTTCCTAATGGCGTTATTTGCCGCCTGGATCGCTATTTCCCAAGGATTTAGCTTAAACCCGGCCTACTCGGCGGAACCTGCGGACCGGTTTATCAAGGTGCTGATCTTCGGTGCCCTCTGTGTGTTGACGGTAACGGACCGCCTACGGTTTCACGCCCTAGTATGGTTGCTTGCCCTCGTCATGGGGATGTACGGCGCCAAAGGTGGGCTCTACACCCTGCTCACATTGGGTCAGGGGGTCTATTACGGCCCCAAACAAACCATCCTCTATGACAATAACCATATGGGCATCGCGCTGGCGGCGAGCCTGCCGCTCTTTCTCTATTTGGCACACATTGCCGCCAACCGGTGGGTCAGACGCGCCGTCTTGGGCGTTGCCGCGCTCAGCTTCATTGCCATTATCGGCACCCATTCCCGCGGCGCATTTATCAGCCTTGCCGTCTTTGGCAGCCTCCTATGGTGGCGGTCGGACCAAAAGGTGCTGGGCGCCCTGGCGGCGGGCTGCCTCGGCCTCATCGCGCTTCAATTCGTGCCCGATGATTGGTCTACCCGCATGGCCACCATTACCGAGGCGACCGAAGACAATAGCTTTCGCGGCAGGCTAGAGGCGTGGGAGATCAACTGGCGCTTAGCCCAAGCCCACCCCATCACCGGTGCTGGTATGCGTGTTCCCTATACGGAGGAGGCCGCTGCTACCGTGTCGAGCTATGAACCACGCGCCGCCCACTCCATCTATTTCGAGGTGCTGGGCGGCACTGGCTTTGTGGGTCTTACCCTTTATCTCTTCATTCTTGGCCTTGGGCTTACGACCGCAATGGGCGCGGCGGGGCGTTATGCCAACGCCGAAACGGATCGTTGGCGAATAGTTTTCGGCCCCTATGCCACGATGGCGCTGATCACGTTCGGTGTTGGCGGCGCTTCGGTCTCAATGGAGATGTGGGAGGGGTACCTCATCATCATTGCCCTGGTGGGTGCCCTTGCGCGGATGGATAAGGCGCCCGCAAAAGTGTCAGGCGGCGCGGCCGCAAAGGCCCTACGCGCCCGACTTCAGCGTGATACGGACGAACGTGCCCCTGCCCAGCAGACGAGATCGGATGAGGATCCGGTGGCCAAGCTGCGCCGCCGCCTCGCGCCCAAAGGGGATGCCTAGAGCGCTTTCAAGACAATCGCGGTCACGGAGAAAGTGGGCTCAAGCGCTCAAAACAAAAATTCTAGAGCATTTCGTGTACGAATAGAGTCACTCGTCGTTGAGCTGTCGCCCCGGACTTGCTCCGGGGCCCATCTCCAACTTCATCAGGGATACTACAGCATTTCGCGTTCCTTTGGAATCGCGAACCTGCTGTAAGTCTTTGTTTTT
>CALFRH010000048.1 GCA_937919225.1 uncultured Parvularcula sp. | reverse complement strand
ATCACCCGATAAAGACCTATCGTTCAGCACACTCGATAATGCCCCCTATATGTATAAGGCCGTAGCAAGAGACCTCGCCGCTTTTGATACGAACGCGTTGCGTAGCCCCAGCGGGTGGGCAGGCACCGCCATTTACGAGGCGCATGTACGGGGGGTGACAATGACATTGCCGGGCTTAAGCGATGCGGAGCGCGGCACCCTCGCGGGTTTATCATCGGACCAGGCACTAGCCCATATAAAGGCGATCGGCATGACCGCGATCCAGCTCATGCCAAGCCATACTTTCATCCATGACCATCGGCTCGAAAAAATTGGACTACGGAATTATTGGGGATATAACAGCCTTAGCTACTTTACCCTCATGCCGTCCTATGTTGGCCCCATGGGGCAAGTGGCTCTCAAGCACTTTGTTGAACAGGCTCACGACCATGGCTTAGAGGTTCTATTGGACGTGGTTTACAACCATACGTGTGAGACCGACCAGATGGGCCCAACCCTCTGTTATCGGGGACTGGATAACAGGGCCTATTACCGATTGCAGAGCGATTCCCCCCGTTACTATGATGACGTCACTGCTTGCGGTTCGACGTTTAACTTCGAAGAAGATGTCGTACGCCAGCTGACAATTGATTCGCTGGCTTACTACCATGAAACCTTTGCCGTCGACGGCTTCCGCTTTGACCTTGCCCCCGCCCATGGGGTGGACGACAGGGGACGGTTTTCCAGCACGGCCCCCTTCTTTGATGCGCTGCGCGCGCAACCCTGGTCAAGGGACGTTAAACTGATCGCTGAGCCGTGGATGCCTGCACCAAATGGTATGTGTGCTGGGGACTTCCCCTTTGATTGGGCAGAATGGAATGGTGGCCCAAAGGAGAAGATCCGCCGATATTGGTCGAGTGGCGAAGGGCGCGCCGCTGATATCGTTGATTATATGTCGGGCTCGCCCCATGTCTTCGCGACAACTGAGCGCGGCCCCTGGGCCAGTGTCAATTATGCATCCTGTCATGATGGGTCCATCTTGGCCGACGCGCTCCGATTCAAACAAAAACACAACCACGCAAATGGCGAAGATAATCGCGATGGTCCGGACGAAGACTGCCGTCAGAACTTCGGCCATGAGGGCTTTTCGCCAGACCCCGCGTTAGAGGCGTTACGCGACCGCCATCACCGCAATGTCATAGCGACCGTCTATCTCTCATTGGGTAGCCTTATGGTACTCCATGGTGATGAAATTGGTCGTACACAGAAGGGGAATAATAATTCCTACGCCCAAGACAATGACATCAGCTGGATGGATTGGGAAAGCCTTTCAAATGGTAGAGCGTCTGACATTCTGACATTCACCAAAACCCTCGCCGCAATCCGCAAGCGGACACCCCTCCTTCAACAAACAGACTATCCTCTACCCGGCAGCGACGACGGCTATCATTGGTTCACCCCGGATGGGCAGGCGCTGATGTCTGCCGCAGACGGGTATAGCGGCGGCGCGGCAATGGTCACCCTGCGGAGCAGCGCTAATCATTGCCTACTTATCCTTCTGAACAATGAGAAGCAGGATACGCGCTTTACCCTTCCCTCCACCCCCGATGAGGCGCCCTGGTCGCGGGCTGCTGATACCGCGGCACCAACCCTCTCAGGCGGCCATAAGGTTCAGGGAGCAACCGAGCATGATCTGGCAGATCAGCGATTACAGATCTGGGAATGGACCCGCGCCTAAGGTTTGGGCCGAAGTAGGGATTGATTTTACGGGACGGCACTGAGCGCATCGGATCGCGTGTTTTCCCTAAACGGAGTTTTACAATGTCTAAGCGCAAAAGTGGTGTCTTACTTCACATCACGTCTCTGCCCGGACCATTTGGCCTGGGTGAGCTGGGAGAGGAGGCGTACCGTTTCGTTGATCGGTTAGTCGACATGGGCCAATCCGTCTGGCAAGTATTACCGCTAAACCCCACACTGGACGATGGCTGTCCCTATACGTCTCCCTCAGGGCGGGCGGGGAACGCAAGCCTTGCCTCTATTCAACGGCTGATTGCCAACGGCTATCTACAAGAAGCTGACGCGGCTGCGTTGCGGGCCGTCCCCCGGGACAGCATCCCGTTCATGGAAGTACTCCCCCTACGAAATCGCTTGATCCGTCAGGCTGCGCAAAACTTCCTTGATCGTAATAGTACTGATAAAAACGCTTCCTTCGACGCTTTTTGCTCAACGCAAGGCTCCCTTTGGCTTGATGATTACGCGCTTTTTAGCGCCCTGCAGGAGGCTCACGACAACACGCCCTGGCCCGAATGGCCCGCTGCCCTCCGCGATCGCGAGCCCAACGCTCTGGACGAAGCACGCCAGCGCCATGCCGTCCGCATCAATGAGATTAGGGTCGAGCAATGGTTTTTTGATTGCGATTGGCGCGCACTTAAGGCGTATACGAACGATAAAGGGATAGAGCTATTCGGCGATATGCCCATCTATGTCGCCCACAATAGCGTTGATGTCTGGTCGGCACCAGATAACTTCCTCCTTGACGATGCTGGGCAACCTTATGTCGTTGCAGGCTGCCCGCCTGATGCGCTGTCGGTCGAGGGGCAACGGTGGGGGAATCCTTTATACAACTAGACCACGCAAAATGCAAGCGGCAATAACTAGAAAATAGAAATAAAAGAACAAATTATTGACCTATTTGATAATATTCGTGTAGACCATA
>CALFRH010000047.1 GCA_937919225.1 uncultured Parvularcula sp. | reverse complement strand
GTTGCTGTTCAGCCAACGTTACCCGGAGCGCGTCCTTTTTGCCTTCAATCAGCGCGTCTCCCTCCAGTTTCCAAGGCGACCAGAGCGTTTGCGGCTCTGACAGCCAAGTGGGTTTCGGCAGGCTGCCAGCGGTCGATGTTGGAAGAAGTTTGATCATGGAGAGTGGCCTTACTCGTATTATTGTTTATTGCGCTCAAGCGGCGGCATGCCTCGCGGACCATTCCTGGAGGGCTGCGCGATAGGGCTTGATAAAGTGATCTTCCGCGAACTGGCCTTGCGCCTTAGCAAGTCTGGACCGTTCTTCCCGGTCATAGACGACCTGGGTCAGTGAATAGTCCCGATGCTGAAGGCTAGGTTTGAAGACATCTCCAGCAGCAGAATTCGCGTTATAGATCTCCGGGCGATAGATGCGCTGGAAGGCTTCCATAGTGCTGATCGTGCTGATGAGTTCGAGATCCGTATAGTCTTGGAGGAGATCGCCGGCGAAGTTAAAAGCGAAGGGAGCAACGCTCCCACGCGGCATGAAGTAGCGCACCTTCATGCCCATCTTGCCGAAATACTGCTCGGTGAGTGATGGCTCGCTGGGCAAGTACTCCATGCCAAGCACCGGATGGTCGTTCGCGGTTCGGCGATAAGTCTTATTGCCTGAGACACTCAGACAGATGACTGGGGGCTTCTGGAAATGGTCCGCGTACGCTCTAGAGGCGAGGAAGGCCCGGAAAATCTGTCCGTGGAGATCGCCAAAATCGTGCGGAACATCGAAAGCGGCACGCCCTTTATTGTGTTCCGCGAGCCTGATGCTGAAATCGTAATCACGCAAATAGGAAGAAAAATTGTTACCGACGATGCCGTCAGTGCGAACGCCCGTCCTTCGGTCAACAATCACTGTCTTCAGGATTTCAATCGCTGGAAAGGCCTCTCCTGCGCCGAGTTGCAACTCGGCGGATATGATGTCCAGTTCAACCGTGTACCGGTCTCCTTCAGGATTGTCCCATCGCGCGAGGTCGTTGAACCGGTTCTCTATCATTTGCAGAGCGTTGCGCAGGTTCTCTTGGCGGTGCTCGCCTCGCGCAAGGTTTGCGAAGTTCGTGGTCGGCCGCGTGCCTTCGCCCGGTCGATAGTCTTCATCGAAACGAATCGTTTTGATCGTGAAGGAGAATGCTGGGGTCATGTCGATTTTATCTCCTCTTGCCCACGGCACCGGAAGTCACTGCCAGCGGGCAAAGTCCAAGTTGCTGCGCCTCGACAGCGATAAATTCCATATGTCATCCATTGAGCATGAAGAAAAATGGGATTATGTCAGGGTTTGATGACTAGGAGTCATACTCATGCTCGACACCCAGCCCCTTGCGATCCTTCGAGAAGTCGATCGGACGGGAAGCGTAACCTCAGCGGCAGATAAACTTTGCCTCACGCAATCGGCGGTTAGCCATGCCATCAAGCGGTTCGAGGAGCGCCACGACGTCAAGCTGTGGGAGCGGGACGGTCACAAGAGACGATTGACGCCGGCGGGTCGCTATCTGCTCGGTCTTGCGCATCGCGTCCTGCCTCAGTTGGAGCGCGGCGCCACTGTCTTGGAAGACTATAGCCGAGGTCGTCGCGGTGCAATCCGTGTCGGGATGGAATGCCACCCCTGTCAGGATTGGCTGATGCGTGTGGTCGACCCGTTCCTTGCCGAATGGCCGGATGTCGACCTCGACGTGACCACGGCTTTCCAATTCGGTGGCCTGGACGCGCTGCTTGGTCATGACATTGATGTCCTTGTGACACCGGACCCTATAGAACGGCCCAACCTCGAATACAGACCTGTCTTTGATTATGAGCTTGTGCTCGCTGTCGCAGCTGATCATCCCCTCGCTCAAAAAGGACATGCGTCACCCGAAGACCTCACCGGCGAAACGCTCGTTACCTATCCCATCGCGCTTGAGCGTCTGGATATCTATACGCGTTTTTTAGTTCCCGCTGGCGCGCTCCCGCGGCGGCATCAGACAGTCGAGACGACAGATCTTATGCTGCGACTTGTTGCGTCGGGCCGAGCGGTCAGCGCAACACCCGATTGGTTAGTTCAGGAAGCAGCAGGCGTCGCCCGGGTACAGATTGGGGAAGGCATCGACAAATCTATCCATCTAGGTCTGCGGAGAGGCGAGCGACCAGAGTACCTAAATGGCCTCATAGACCTTGCAGCCGCCACGGCTTTCTGAGGACAGTGTGGGGCCACGCTCCTAACGTGATGCGTGAGGTACATATCGAAGTTGTGGCGACTTGCGGACTATTGTCTATACTGTGGAAACGGCTTCCATTGAGGCGCACTTGGCCGCTATTGAGCCTGTGTCCGCATTTCGAGCACTTTGAGGCGGTCGGGCACGGGAAGGAACCGCTCGCATCTAGGCATCCAATTTGAAAATTCGGAGGTCTGATTCGCGCCGATCTTAGACCTCAGCCGTTTTTTTAATGGCTTAGAATCGCCCCACAACAGTCTCCGAGCTAAACGGCGGAATGCGCCCAAAATACGACGCTTGGTAGTTGCGTGCTCGAAGCTTTTGTTCGTCTGAACGGCTGAGACAATTCAACCAATACGAATGAAGAAATACTGCGCATTCAATCGAGAGACGATAAATTCAGTCTTGCAAGAGGGGCGAGATCACTACACATAAACTGCCAAAGTGCAGCGATCTCCCCTTGATCGTTCAACTTCAAAACACCTATCTCACCTTCGGATAACCATAATCCTGATACCCGTCGTATTGTCGCTGAGTGCCCGATCAGAGCAATATTTGCATCGGGTATTCCAGGAGCGAGGTCGGCTAACAAGTCGCGCATTTCAAACTCGGCTATATCCATATTTCGCTCACCTTTTGGGTCATAGTGGAGCAATCGTGAGTCTATCTCGTATTCGACACCAAACATGAGCCGAGCAGTCTCGGCGCTCCGGCACATGGGGCTTGATATGACCCTTTCAACTGGAATGCCAACTGCGTCTAAAACGACGCCTGTTTCTTGCGCACCGGCCAGGCCAGCTATCGACAAATTCCTCTGTGCTCTACAATCATCTGATGGGCGGCTATAATCGTCTTCACGTGAAGGAACTTCAGTGCGCTCGTGGCGAATTATTAGCACATGGCCGCCCTTTTTAAGCAGCTGTGTCAACTCGCCTTGCCTCAATGGTTTAGACTGTTGCTGATCAGCGAGCGATGGGCTTTCTGTTAGTAGGAAAGCCAAAACTACGGAGAGGACCAGACGAAATTTCATCAAGTTTAGACCATTTACTATTAAAAACACTGAAGCTTCTCACATTTGGTTACTTGCACCTTCTATGTTCCGCGTAACCATATTCTCCCAAGTGAATAAATAGCAATATGTGAAGTGTAACGCTCAATCAGATCGGTTTTTTGCTGAAACAACTTAACACTGAGCGACGAAAATTCGCCCCACAACGGCCGCTCGTTCACATCACGAACATTCGATCACCTGGACCACCCTCCCCCGCTATTCTCAGTTCGATGATCAAGTTGATCAAGTTCGACGAGAACGCGTTCCTCTATGAGGCTGATAAAACTCAGTACAAATTCTCAGATAACTTGATCAAAGTCGGCACGACACGCCCCTGTAAACGCGGTCTTGTTCTCAACTTCAATGAAAAGTCCCAATACTTGGTAGTTTTCACGCTCATTGAGAATTCTGATCAAACTCGGTCATTCCTCTTCAAATGTGTGAGAATTGATCACCCCTCTTGAGAAAATGAGGGAGTGTCACACGAAATTCGGTAACCGTGATTATGGGAAGAAATCGAAATTTTTGGGAATTTTTGGGTTTTTCACGACCGTGA
>CALFRH010000046.1 GCA_937919225.1 uncultured Parvularcula sp. | reverse complement strand
GCGACGGAGATCATTGCAAAAGCACGGCCCGAAATGATTATCGGCACAGGGACCGTATTGACGCCGGAAGATATGACCCGCTCCGCCAATGCTGGCGCGCGCTTTGCGGTCAGCCCGGGCCTTACCCCCACACTGGCCGACGCGGCGAGGCCCTATTTTGATAGCTGCCCCCTTTTGCCGGGCACCGCCACCGCGTCTGATGTAATGGCCGCCATGGAATGGGGTTTTGAACGGGTGAAGTTTTTCCCCGCCGAAGCGGCAGGGGGTATTCCGATGCTCAAAAGCCTCTACGGCCCCTTACCCCAGGTACGCTTTTGCCCCACCGGCGGCATAAAGCTCTCCACCGCTCCTGATTATCTCAGCCTACCGAATGTCTTTTGCGTGGGCGGCTCCTGGCTCACCCCTAGCGATAAGCTCCGCGATGGCGACTGGGCGGGGGTGACAGCCATCGCGAAGGAAGCCGCAGGGGCGTGATCCGGGATGGGTACCCCGGAGAAGCCTTGGTGAACAAAGGACTGGTCAATCACCGGTAAATCCTGCACCGATAAATCCTGGAGATTTTGCCATGAAGACGGGTGAGGAAACGACATGAAATTGGTCGCTATCGATGGGCACCCCGGACAAAACGGGACATCGACGGGATTACTCGAGCACTATTGTGAAGGGGCACAAAGCGCCGGGTGGGACGTTCAGAGCATCGTTCTTAGGGACATGTCTTTCGACCCCATCCTCCATGACGGATACAGACAAAGACAGGCCTGGGAACCCGACCTAGAACACGCAATGGAGGCGATCCAAGGGTGCGATCATCTTGTCCTCGCCTTTCCCATGTGGTGGGGCGGGCAACCGGCTCTGCTGAAGGGCTTTTTCGACCGAACGCTCTTACCCGGCGTTGCTTTTAAATATCATGACAATGATCCGTTTTGGGATCGATTGCTTGCCGGTCGGTCGGCCGATGTCATTATCACAGCCGATACCCCTCGCTTTTTCCTGCGCTGGAGCTATGGCGAACCCATTGTGAAACAGATCAAAAAACAGGTGCTCGGGTTTTGCGGTTTTAAACCCGTCCGTGTGCATTATTACGCGCCTATTCGGAAACAAAAACAAAAGCGCATCGAGCGATGGCAGCGGCAGGCCCAGAAACTCGGGGCAGCGCAAAAACTAATTAATGGCTGACGCCTGCGGATAAAAGCGTGATGGGGAGTGGGCTCAAGCGCTCAAAACAAAATTGCTAGCGCCGTTCGCGACTCCGATTGAAATGAAACGGCTCTACAGCATTTCGCGTTCCTTTGGAATCGCGAACCTGCTGTAAGTCTTTGTTTTTGAGCGTTCGGCAGGAAAACGGGTCCCTTCCCGTTTTCTGTATCTGCCTCACTCCGCCGATCTCTGACCATATTCGGTCGTGAAGCGCTCTAGTTGTTCTTGACACAGCTCGTTTTGACACATTTGGAAACTATGATTAAATCCCGCAATCGAGGATGTGGAGGTCACCATGAAACGAGAGATAATCGCTTTTAGCCTGGCTATGGCAGCCTTGCCTATGTTGGCTCCTGTCGCGGCTGAAGACATTGAGGGCGTGCAGGAGCACCCGATGATTGAGCGCTATCCGGGCCAGGAGATCCGCTGGCAGAAAATCGAAAATTACATGCCTTATAAGATCGCCACCGGGCCGGTCACGGGCTATCGCAAGATCGACGAGTGGATCGAAACCCAAGGGCGGGTGACGCGCACATACTATGTACTCGAAGGCGAGGAGCGGACCTATTCAGAAGTCTATCTCAATTACTTAGAAGCATTGAAGGGTCAGGATTTCGAGATTCTGGCTGAAGGTATCTCACCAGATCGTAAAGGCAGAGATGTCGGCTCGACAAGCTGGATCGGTGTGGCTTCCGCCGCCAATCCAAATACCCAGCAGGGACCACAGAACAATCAGTTTGCAGGCACCACTTCTTCCGGCGGAGCCGGTTCGATCGTTGCCCGTAAGGAGAGAGCCGCTGGGATGTCCTATGTCGTTCTGACGGTAGAGCAGCATTCCACAACCTATATCGGCACGCTGGTAGACATCATTGAAGTGGAAGCCGCCGAAACGGGGCTTGTCATTATCGATGCTGAAGCCATTGGCTCCGACATTGCAGAATATGGTCGGGTTGTGCTGGACGGCATCGTGTTTGATTTTGACAGCGCGACGTTGTTGCCAGCATCCGATCAAGCGCTTGCCAGTATCGCAGACTATCTAAAGGCCAATCCTGACAAGTCCTTTTATGTGGTTGGACATACCGATTCTGTTGGCACATTCAGCTATAATTATGGCTTATCCGGTGATCGCGCCCGCGCCGTCGTTGAAGCTCTGAAAACGGATTATGGCATCGCTCATGAGCGGTTGGACCCCCATGGCGTTGGACCGCTCGTACCGATCTTTACCAATGAAAGTGAAGCCAGCCGCGATCAGAACCGGCGTGTTGAACTGGTCCAACGCTGAAAAACGATAACGTAGAGCCTGTCGCGTACGAATAGAGTCAGTCGCTCTCCAACCGCTCTTGCCCACGAAAATGGGCATCTGTATGTACAGAAACAGGTTCCCGCCTGCGCGGGAATGAGCGAACAAGGGGCAAAGTGGTCTCATTGGGACGCGATATGCTCTTGAGCATGCGGGCTTGAGTCAATCAGAACACCCGATAATATGGCGCGCCCCTATCCCAGGAACCCTACGACCTTTTTGACTTCCTTCAAAATCGGCGCAGCGATAGCATCCGCTTTCTGCGCGCCTGCCCCTAGCACCCCTTCAAGGTATCCCGGATCATTCCGCAACCGGCGCATCTCTTCGGCGATGGGGGCTACTTTCTCAACGGCGAGGTCCGCCAAGGCAGGCTTAAAAGCGCCAAAGCCCTGGCCGCCAAACTCGGCCAGCACAGCTTCCTCTGTGACGCCCGAGAGCGCCGCATAGATGCCCACCAAATTCTTCGCCTCCGGACGATCATTAAGGCCATCTAGACTGTCCGGTAGGGGTTCAGGATCGGTCTTTGCTTTTTTGATCTTCTTGGCAATCATATCGGCATCATCCATCATCCCAATGCGAGAGAGGTCCGATGGATCTGACTTTGACATTTTCGCGGTGCCATCGCGCAGGGACATGACCCGCGCGCCCGCGCCCTTAATCAAGGGTTCGGGCAGGGGAAAAAAATCCTCCGCCTCAAAGTCATTGTTGAACTTGGTGGCGATGTCGCGGGCCAACTCAAGGTGCTGCTTCTGATCCTCTCCCACCGGCACATGGGTCGCGCGATAGGCAAGAATGTCCGCCGCCATGAGATTGGGATAGACAAAGAGACCCACCGAGGCGCGTTCTTTATCCTTACCCGCCTTATCCTTGAATTGGGTCATGCGGTTGAGCCAGCCCATCCGCGCGACGCAATTAAAAATCCAGGCGAGTTCCGCGTGGGCGCTCACGGCAGATTGATGAAAGATGATCGCCTTGTCAGCGTCGATCCCCGCCGCGAGATAGGCCGCTGCGATCTCCAAGGTTTGATCGCGCAAGGCCGCCGGATCTTGCCACACGGTGATCGCGTGGAGATCAACGATACAGTAAAGACATTCATACTCGTGCTGAAGATCCACAAATTTGCGGATCGCGCCGAGATAATTGCCCAGATGCAGATTGCCGGTGGGCTGAACGCCGGAGAAAACGCGGGATGGTGTGCTTGTATTCATGAGGGACCCTTAGAGCATCGCGCCGAAAAGTGTATGCGGTTTTCGGCATAAGCGATGCGAAAATCAAAGAAGCGGCCATCTTATGGTCGCGCCAGCACCAGCATAGGGTCGATGGGCTCCCCGTCGACGCGTACCTCAAAATGCACATGGGGGCCGGTGGCGTTGCCGCTCATCCCCACAAAACCGATAACCTCACCCTGCGCTACCTGCTGGCCCACCGTGGCCGCCTGATCCTGCATATGGGCGTAGTAGGTCTCCACCCCGCGGCCATGGTCGATGATGACGAGGCGACCAAACCCCCGCTGCCATCCCACAAAGCGGACCTGCCCCTCAATTGACGCCACAATCGGGGTGCCCGGCGGCGCGCGGAAGTCCGCCCCCTTATGGGGCCTGCCGCCTCGCGGCCCAAAACCTGAGGAAATATCGAAGCCGTCGACGGGTTTTATAAAGTGCCCCTTGGGCAGGGGAGGCGTCGTGGCACAGGCCGCTAACGCCAGTACGACCGCGCTCACCAGAGCGAGCTTAGTCGAAATAATACTTCCCATGCTGCGCATAGTATTTGTAACTACCTTCATACCCATACCCGCCCTGGGCCCGCATATCCACTTGGGTGAGAACCACACCGGCGAGGGGGGTATCAAGATCGGCTAAAATTTTTCTTGCCGCCTTCGCCACCGGCAGCGGCGTCTTCTTCCACGCAACAAACTGCACCACCATATCCGCAGCGTCCACCACCCGGCGCGTGTCCGCCACCGCCGTCAGGGGAGCGGTATCAAGCAGCACAAGGTCATATTTGTCCCGGAGCTTGCCCAAAAGAGCCTCGAACCGCTTGGTGCCGAACAAATCGCCGGTGCCCGAGCGGTCTTGGGCAACGGGCAAGACGTGAAGGCCCGAACTCTCATCCACCCGAATGGCGGCCTTCAGCGGCGCGGTGCCCGACAAGACTTCGGCAAGGCCACCTGCCACTACGTCTTCCTCATCATACTGAGAAGACAAGATTCGGCGACGGACATCGCAGTCCACAACCACAACCTTATCCCCCGACAGCGCCGCAATCCGGCCAAGGCATAGGGCAGAAACAGTTTTCCCCTCCCCTGAGATCGCCGACGTCAGGGCGACAACTTTAGTGCCTGCATCCTCGCCGCCATGAAGCGCAATAGTACTTCTGAGGGTACGATAGCTTTCGGCAAAAGACGATAACGGACGATCCATCAGGTAGTCCTGGGGCGTTTCGGCCTCGCCCATTTTCGCTGGGGCAAGTTGCGGGACGAGAGACACAAGACCCGTATCAAGCGTCCGTTCCACGTCCCCTGCCGTCCGTATACCGCTGTCGAAGACTTCGGCGATAACAATCATCAGCCCCCCCATGGCCCCGCCCAAGACAATGCCGAGGAGGAGGTTTAGCATCTTATTGGGAAAGGCAGCCTGGGTGGGCATGGTTGCGGGGTCTGCCACCCTTGCGTCGGCTTCCGCCAGATCTTCAAACAAGCGCGCCTGTTGAGACCGTTCCAGCAACTGCTCATAGTTCCGGCGGCTCACCTGGGCTTCCCGCTCAAGCTCCCGCAAACGAACCAGGGCCTGATTATCGGTGGAAAGACGACCGCGCAAATCATCAATCGAGTCCGTCAACGACCGCACCCGCTGCCGCGCGACATCCACATCATTGCGAAGACCGGCGACGATGCGATCAATCTCATTATCGAGTTGCGCCTGCAAATCCGCCTCCTCAGAGCTGATATTATCAATCTGCGGGTGGCGAGGGCCGTAGCGCGTTTCAAGATCAGACCGGCGCCGGGTCAGGTCCGCCTGTTTTGCCCGCAACGTGCCAATCACAGGGGAGTTTAGCACCTCAGCAATAGCCTCCACCCCCGCCCCGAGAGAGAGGCGCCGATTGACAGTGGTAAGCTTGGCCCGACGTTCGGCGAGATCTGCCTCTTGAATAATGAGCTGCGCCTGGAGGTCCGCGATCTGCTGTTCGGACAGAAGCGTTCCTTCTGCGGATAGAAGGCCATTTTCCATCCGATACCGCTCCACAGCGTCCTCCGCAATTCGGAGCGTCTCGCGGTTCTCCTGCACCGCATCCTCCAAATAGGCATTCACCAGGGTGTAGGTTTCAAATTTTTGATCGAGCTGATCGACAATATATTGGTCGGCAAAGCCGTTCGCGACGCGGGCTGCCATTTCTGGATCCTCGCTGGTCGCGGTGATGACAATGGCATAGGTGATCCCTGCCCGTTCGACCTTAACCGCGTCAAGGATCGTATCAATGGTACGCTCTTTAATGAATTGTTCCGTTGGCGCCTCTTCTCGGGTGACTTGCCCAGGGAGGAAGCGATCAAACAAGCTCGCTTTTTTCTCTAAGGTGGGGTTGAACTCCGGTTCGCTATAGAGGTTTAAGGCGTCCGCCACCTTACGGGCGATGGACCGGCTGCGGATGATTTCTACCTCTGTATCCACCACAGCCGCATCAGGCGACACCCCAGCGATAATCGCGGACATATCGAGCGCTTGGGTTTCTCGCGCGTTCAGCACCACCCGTGCCGACGCGTCATAGGTGGGGGTCAATTGGAAGGTGATAATCGTGACCAAGGCCAGAACGGTGACCGCGGTTGCTAAGAAAAGGCGAAAGCGGCGGCGGAACATCGCCCAAAGGCCCGGCAGGTCGAGAAGCGCCGTAGGCTCTTCAGCCGGAGGAGCAATGGAAATCGGACGATAGGCATTCATAGGAACATCGGTCCCGCCCCAAGGGGGACCCCTCTACGGCAACTCTTACCATTATTTGAGCGCTTTCAGGCGAAGTGTAAGCCGCTCGCCGCCAGAAAGCGCGCCAAAACAAATATATGAAAGCGCATAAACACGCCCATAAGATGTCCGATGCGAGGGGTGTGCCATGTTAAGGGTGGTTTATGGATTGCGAGCGGCTGTCATCCCGGTGTGCCTGAAAAGCAAGATCGGGACCCACAGGGTGGAGATGTGTGGGTTTCGCCCAACGTCGACGATCTAAGCTTATGGATCCCGGCCTTCCGCCTTCAGCGAAAACCGGGATGACGACGCACACGCAAGGTGAGGGGGAGACCCTACTGCTTCAATGTCACTGTCCAAAGAAGCCCGTGAATGTCGTAATCCGTGTCAAACCCACCACCGAAGAGATCAAATTCGAGGTCCTGGCTCTCATAGGTATAGGTGAGCGAGGTGGAGACATTAGGGTTCATGTAATAGGTGGCCCCGAGCCCGGCGCCCCATCGGTCGATGGTTTGGTCCGATCCCGTCTCTTCAAAATCTTCTTGGCCATACCCCGCTAGGGCGTAGCCAATGAGATTATGCCGAATTTCCTGATCCACCCGGAGGATCACATCGGTGGAAACATAGCCGCCCGCCGCGATGAGCGCAGATTCACTGGCCTCCCGCGCGGCGGTAAGGCTCACCGTGGTCCGTTCGCGCGGGAACCATTCAAGACCAGCATCGACGGACACGCCATCAAGATCCGCAAAAGCAGGATCATCATAATCCTGCTCAAAATAACCAACAGCGACGCTACCGCGGAGAAGGCGGGTGAGATCAAACTCTGCCCCCGCGGCAATGGTCCACCCGTCGGAGTCGCGGTTACGACCAAATTCATCGGCGTCAAGATCATAGTCTTGAGTGTTGTAAATGCCGCGGAAAAAGATCGAGGCATCCCGCGTTACCGCAAAACCAACCTGTCCCAAGACCGAATAGGCCGTCCGATCCCGGAAATCCTGATCCGCCGAGGGCGTGAACTCAGCAATCTCATCGGTGATGAGATCGACATCATCATAATCATACTCAGCCAAGTCGAACCGCGCCTTATAGCGCGCGCGCCCCACCTCATGGCTGACCCCGGCATGGGCCTTCACCGCATCGTAGACCACCGGCTCTTCGAAGAGGATGGCAGAATTATTCACCGTACGGGTCTCATGCAAAAGGTCGTAGGACAGCCCGCCAAACAACGCCGCCTGACGGGTTAAGTCTAATTGCCCATTGAGGAAGACACCCGCATTAGCGATGGTCTCTGTATCGAACCGGGCATTGCGGTAAAGCTCACCATAGGCCCCGCCGGACAAGGCATGCCGCGACCACGTGGTTTCCGCGCCGACCGAAGGGCGAACAAGGACGTAGACGTCACTTTCGTCCTCAAACTGGTCGAACCCTTGATCCCGCTGGATGTTGGAAATCGCAAAGGCGTTCGAGGTGTACCCCACCCCAACATCAAGCCGGGGCCGAACAATAAACTGACCCGCCCTAATGCCTTGGGCAGCAAACTCGGGCCGTTCCCGCTCAAGAACGCTGACATTCCGGTCCCGCACGAAAAGAGAGTCGGCCTCCGCGCTGCCGCCCAGGCCTTGTGCAATCAGCATGACGCCCAGCGCCCCGATGCTGTAGCTGCCCACCCGGCGAAGGGCGGTACTGTTGAGAGTGTCGTGACCAACCATGGCGACCCATTCCCCAAACGGTTAATTTCTTTCTCAAACGGGGACGCAAGAACCGCGCCACCTTCTCCCGAGGGTCCAGTAAACGTTAAGGATTTGGCAAGATTTTGACGAGGGGGTCGAGACAGTCATCATCCCGCACGCGGCGCCGCACAAAGTGCCGCAGCGTGTCCGGGGTGACGACAGAAGCCTTCTTTGGGATGAGCAGCCTTCCTAAAAAAACCGCTCTGAAATCCGGATCGTGTCTCCGGGCTGAACTGGGGTTGTAGACGTTAAGGGGACTTTGGTTTCTTTTTCCGCCCCGTCCCGGCGAATAAACACGAACCGCTCATTGGCGCGGTAGGTAAAGCCTTGGGCGGTCGCCACCGCATTCAGGACCGTCAGCCCATTTTGATAGGCATAGGTGCCTGGCTGTTTGACCTCACCGAGGATGAAGTACGGGCGATACGTCGTGACCTCCGCTGAGATTCGCGGATCCTTCAAATATCCATCCCGAAAGGCAGTATCGACAGCCCCCTGGAACTCACGGACCGTCAGCGCAGACGCCTTGATCTCACCCACCAGAGGCAATGAGACATACCCCGTCCCGTCCACCGCAAACTCGCCCGACAGGTCCGGCTCCCCAAAAACGGTGACCTTGACCTTATCCCCCGCCCCCAGCCGGTAATCATCCACGGTGAAGGTGATGGGCGCCATCTGGTCCGTATCGGCGACGGGGTCCGTGCCGGTGGCGCAAGCGGCGGCGAGCAACAAGGCGAGCACCGCCAGTAATTTCTGTCTCAGGGCCATGGCACCCTCTCCTCAACCAAAAACATTCACTCTTTTATATCATGATCCGTGCCGGGGACGTAAACGGCGTCCCACTTATCGAGGGCAGGGATATCCATGAGTATCACGCAGGTGACGATTATACAGCTGGTGATCCTCGCCATTGTGCAGGGCCTGACCGAGTTCATCCCGGTCTCCTCGTCTGCGCACCTCATTTTGGCACCGCTCATGGTGGAGGGTTGGGCCGATCAGGGCCGGGCCATCGATGTTGCCGCCCATGTGGGCAGCCTTGGCGCGGTGATGCTTTATTTTCGGAAAGAGACCCTGGGCCTCATGCAAGGCGGGGTGGACACCGTCCTCCGGCGGCAAACCGAGAATGGGAAGCTTTTTTTCCTCATCGCGATCGCCACGGTGCCCCTGGTGGTTTTTGGGGGCATTTTAGCCGCCTCGGGCTTGGCCGATGCGATGCGCGATCCGCGGGTGATTGGCGCCACCTCCATCATTTTCGGCGTCCTTCTCTGGGTGGCGGACCGGAAACCCGTGGCCACTGAAGAGGCCCCCACGGGCTGGCGAAAAGTTCTGTTTATTGGCGGGGCCCAGGCCCTGGCCGCTATTCCCGGCACCAGCCGCTCCGGCGCCACAATTACCGCCGCCCGATGGTTGGGCTTTACGCGGGAACAATCCGCCCGGTTTTCTATGCTGTTGGCGATACCGGCGATTGCTGCATCAGGGCTCTATGAAGGACTTAAAATGGTATCTGAGGGCGCCGAGGCCACCATGGGGCCCGCCCTTATAGTCGCCACGTTCAGTTTCTTTGCGGCGCTATTATCAATTGATGTATTCTTGAAGCTAACACGCCGTCTTAGTTTCACACCCTTTGTGATTTATCGAATTATTCTTGGTGTTTTTCTTCTCATTCTTTTTAGTTTGTGAAACTTGTATGAAACCCGTTCGGTGTTACATTATCCAACTTGACGGTCTGGCGACTCGAATGGTGGCGGTGGGCATCGCCTGAATCTTTAAATCCTTTGGATCGAGGTTCACCCTTCTGAAATTGCCAGTGACTAAAGAAGAGCGGCAAGGTCCGCCTAAAACGATAGCCTGTCCCCCAGGCGTGAATGAGGTGGCCTTCACTCATGTCCCCGGGGAAAAAGGGCAAAGACTAGGGTTGGGTATGATGGAACGAACGCATAATCCGCTGGCACATAAGAAGCTGTGCTATGTCCGTCCCGTTATGGCACGTGATGTTCGTGAAGAAATTGAGCGCGAAACCAGCGAAGCCAGCGATGCTTTCGCCGATGACAGCATTCTTTACGCCCTTCATGCCGATGATGGCTCTCGCATCGCGCTGATGAGTGACCGCGATATCGCCTTCGCCGCCGCAAGGCAGCATGAAATGGTGCCGGTAAGCGTTCACTAAAATATTGATTTCTTTAAAAAATTAAGCCGCTTCGGCGTCCTTATCCCCAATGGCAATCGCATAAAGGGCTGCCGCATCTGCGGCGCCGCGCATGGCTTCTTGGGTTTCTGGCGCCCGAACAAGGCGCGCCACGCGGGACAGCGCCTTCAAATGCTCAGCGCTCGCCGCCTCGGGGGCCAGCAAGAGGAAGATGAGATCCACCGGCCGCGCATCAATTGAGTCAAAATCAACCGGACTGGAGAGGCGCGCGAGGATACCCTGCATTTTGCCCAGATCAGCCCGTGCATGGGGAACCGCAACCCCCAGACCAATACCCGTGGTGCCGAGGCGCTCGCGCTCCATCAGGGCTTCATAAAGCGGCTCTTCCCCAAGACCCATGGTCTTAGAAGCATGGCAGGCCAGCTTTTTCAGGGCGCTTCGCTTGCAGCCCACATCAAGTCCAACAATGACGTTTTGAGGCTGCAAAAAGCTTTGAATATCGTTTGGCATAAAGTGTTTTCGCTGACGCGAAAGTCTCGTTGCTTATCATCCATTCCCAAAAAGGAGCGATGCGGGCGGCCTCATAGCACAGCCTCCCGCTTCGTCACCCCTTAAGAAGGGCCTTAGGACAACTTTCACGAAATGGGCCAGATTAGGCTAGCTGGCGGCCGCGCCGCCCTCGATCCAACCAATATTACCGTCCTCTCGGCGATAAACGACGCTGAGGTCCCCATGTTTGGCATTTCGGAAGATCACAACCGGGTTGTCAGCAATATCAAGCTGCAAGACCGCATCGCTCACCGTCATGCGCCGCAATGTTGTGGTGTTTTCCGCAATCACCAGAGGGGCCTCCTCGGTGATTTCCTCCCCCTCCCCATTGGGCAGTGCCAAAACGTAAGAGGAGGCAGTTTCCGCCGGCAGCGGGTCGCGGTTATTGGCGTGATGGTCTTTGAGCCGGCGCTTATAGCGGCGAACGCGCTTTTCAAGCTTTGTCATCGCCCCATCAAACGCACCATAGGCGTCATGGGCCTTATCTTGGGTCGCCAAAAAGACCCCGGACGCCAGGTGGAGAGTGATTTCCGCCTCAATCTCTGGCCCCTCCTTGTCGAAGGTGACCTGCGCCTCGGCCGATCGATCAAAATATTTATGGACCCCGGCGCTTAAAGCGTCTCGCACATGGGTTTGCAGGGCTGCCCCATGATCAATTGCTTTGCCGGTAATTTGAATGTCCATTTCACTCTCCATCAGTATCGTAGACCACCCCCATAGAAGAAGTGGGAACGGGAGTATGACCTGGTCAAGGCCCGCCACCAAGCACCGAATGCGGCACTGTGCACAACGGGCGGGGCCAAAATGACCTACCAGCCGAGATCAATTTCAACCGTGAGGTGTCTTTCCTCCCCAGGGAAATAGCGTTCATCGCCGAAGGCGAAATCAGCGCGGGTCGCATACCGCTCATCGGTGAGGTTTTTCACCGCTGCCCGAACGGTCAGCGCATCGTTCAACGGATAATGGCCCGCCACATTGAGAACCGTATGCCCTGGGTAATCATTCGTGTTCGCCGCATCGGTGAAATACTCCCCCACATGGGAGACAGTGAGCGCGCCGCCCCAGCCCATGCCGCTCTCATAGGCAAGACCGCCATGGGCCAGCCATTCAGGCGCCGTGTCCACCCGATTGCCCGCACGGATAATCTCCGTTGCCCGGCCGACCACACGATCAAAATCATATTCATGGATAGCCCAGGTGCCTTGGGCGAAGGCCCGCCACCCGCGCCCCAACAAAACGTCCGCGGAAGCCTCAACCCCCTCATGGGTGGTCTTGCCACTATCCACCGTGAACCCGTCCGCATCGCGGAAGAGGAAATTCTCTTTACGCCCCGCAAAGCCGATCAGCTCAAAGGTAGCCGCCTCACCGCCAAAGCGCACCCCGAACTCCGCCATGTCTAGGGTTTCAGGGTCAATCCCGCCCACGGTTTGGTTCCGTTGCAACCGGTAAAGGTCGGTGGTTTGGGGCGGCCGCGCGCCGCGGCTGAGGCTGCCAAACACCGACCACAGATCGGTAGGCTGATAAAGAAAGGCCGCTTTGCCGGTCCAGGCATCAAAATGGTCGGTGCGATCTTCGGGCCTTAGGAACCGGCCCACAATGCCGCTGTCGGTTTTATTGTCATACTCATAGCTGGTATGGGTGAGGCGCCCACCGGCCTGCACCGACAATTTCGGCGTCACCGCATGCCGTAGGCGAACAAAGGGCGCAAGCGTCTCTGACGTGACCTCATAATCATAGTGCAGCCCTTGGGTGAACGAGAAAATGTCCGCCCGCTCTTGGAATTCAAACAGCTCTCCCCGCGCCCATTCAGCATCGAGCCCGAAGAGAAGATCCGTTTGCGGTGTTAAAGACCGCCCTATGGTGGACAGGACCCCCACCGCCTGCTGGCTATTTTCCTCCAGCGCTTGGGACGGCAAAAAGTGCATGAGGAACGACATGTCTGTGGCCAGAGCGTAGGGCGTCACGGCACCGGACCATCCCTCCCCTTCCCACCGCCATTCAGACGAGATCAGCACCTGGTCGGACCGACGAAAAGCCTCAGGGTTTGGATTACTCCGCCGGAGGTCATCATCCTCATACGCACGGGTTCCCTCGACAAACCCGGCGGTCTCTTGATCGAGGCGGTGGACATGGGCGCGGGTCCGGACGGTAAGCCTCTCCCCCGCCCACCCGTGGGCGAGTTGCGCCTTGGTTTGCTCTAACCCCGAGTCAGCGCGGTACCCACCGTCACGGTAATGATGAAGACCGACGAGCGCACCCTGCTGCCCCTCTCGCCCTTGTAAAGAAAGGGTCCCGCGGTAGCGGTCAAAGGCCCCAACGCCGAGCCGCAGATTACCCGCCCCGTCGGCCAACGGATCCGCTGAGAGAACATTGATGACACCGTGGACAGCATTGGACCCATAGGTCACCTCCCCCGGGCCCCGCACCACCTCCACCTGCTCAGCGAAGGGGAGCTGCGCATCGAAAAGGCCGTTCACATTGGCAAAGCCCGCGCTCCGCAGGGGCACCCCATCCTGAAGGTAGAGGAAGGACCCCGCGCCAGCCCCACCGGTGAGGGCGGGGGAGCGAATGGCGGTCAAATGCTCTTGCCCCGACCCCGCTTGGACCATCAGCCCCGGCAGGGTGTTGAGGATCTCCGCCGGGTGGTCGGCCAGGCCCTCGATGAGGGCGCCCCTATCGATCACGGCGAGGCTCAATGGCTCTTCCGCTAGGACCGTGGGCGTGCGGCTGGCCGTAACAACAATTTGCTCAGGCGCTGCGGCCGCCAGAAGGGAGATAAGGGGAAGGAAGGACATGGGGGGACCAGGAAATGGGGGAACCAAGAAAACGAACAGAAAAGAGGCTCCTTGTTCACCACGGCTTGTCCGCGGTGTCCATCGGGGGCTGCTCACCGGGAAGGGTAGACCCCGCGGACCTTTCAGG
>CALFRH010000045.1 GCA_937919225.1 uncultured Parvularcula sp. | reverse complement strand
ATTCCGCTGCGAGCACGGCGGAACGGGCGAGGATGCCGCCCTGCGCGCCGATGGGTTCCACCACGCCGAAGACGACATCTTCGACCATACTGGTGTCGAGGTCATTTCGTTCTTGTAGGGACGAAAGGACGTGTGCGCCAAGTTCCACCGGGGATACTTCGACGAGGGAGCCATCCTTCTTCCCCTTGCCGCGGGGCGTTCGAACAGCGTCATAGATATAAGCTTCAGTCATCTTTTTCTCCAAGAGATGTGAGTAATGTCTCGCCAGGGCCTACATGCCGCGAGAGATAATTTCCTTCATGATTTCAGTGGAGCCGCCATAAATGCGTTGCACTCGGGCGTCGGCATAGGCGCGGGCAATGGGAGATTCCCACATATATCCGTATCCGCCGTGAAGCTGTAGCCCCTCATCCACCACTTTTTGCAGCATGTCAGAGGTCCAGTACTTCGCCATCGCGGCATTGCTGATCGGCAGGGATTTCTTGAGTTCCAGCTCGAGGCACCGGTCCACGAACACCTGGCCAATCTCGATTTCCGTTAGCATCTCGGCCATTTTGAACTTTGAGTTTTGGAATTTCGCAATGGGTCGCCCAAAGACTTTCCGTTCATCAATATATTCTTTGGTGATCTCATAGGCGCCTTTTGCCCCGGCGACCGCGGCAATAGCGATCATGAGGCGTTCCCATGCCAGTTCCGTCATCAGCATGGCAAAGCCTGCATTTTCTGCCCCCAGAAGATTGGATTGGGGTACACGCACCTCATCAAAAGTAAGTTGGCACGTGTCCTGGGCCCGCATACCGATCTTTTTGAAGGGCTTGTCTTTTGAGAAGCCATCGCGGTCTGCTTCAACGAGGATCAGTGACGTCTCGTGGGCCCCGCCGTCCACGTCACCGGTTTTGCAAGCAACAATCGCAAAGTCGCAGTTCCAGCCATTGGTGATATAGGTCTTCGAGCCCTTAATGATGAAGTCATCACCATCTTTGCGGGCCGTGGTGCGGATGGCCTGAAGGTCTGATCCCGTATTCGGTTCGGTCATCGCAATGGCGCCGATTTTCTCGCCGGTGGCCATTTTTGGCAGGAATTCTGCCTTCTGCTCGTCGCTGCCGTAGTTCAGGATATAGGGCGCGACAATGTCGGAATGAAGCGCATAGCCCACGCCATTAATGCCGCGAATGGCCTGCTCTTCGAGAAGGATCGCCGAGTATGTTCGATCAACGCCGGAGCCGCCATGGGCCTCGGGCATGGTGGGGCAGAGGAGGCCGAGTTTCCCAGCCTTTATCCAGGCTTCTCGATCAACCCAGCCTTGCTCTTCCCAAGCGTCGTGGTGAGGGACGATTTCTTCATCAAAGAAACGACCGACCGTCTCCCGAAAAACCTCGTGTTCTTCGGCAAATAGGGTTCGTGGAATCATGGTGTACCATCTCCGTAGCGCCGCGATTTGACGTGCGGCCCGCATTTGCATACAGTACGTACTGTATATAAGTGGGCTCGGCAAGAGCGCTTGTCATCGCTAATGTCGCATGTCGGCCGGAGAAAAAAATGACATTAGCAACTAAAGAGCAGCCAGGTCGCCGCACCCAAGAGCAGCGCAGCCACGATATGCGACAGCGCCTCATCGAGGCGACGATCGTCGTCCTTGAAGAGGATGGCTATTCTGCCGCATCGGTTAGCCGAGTGGTGGAGCAGGCCGGGGTTTCCCGCGGTGCGTACCTTCACCATTTTCCCGCCAAGCACGACCTTATGGTGGCGGTGGGCGATGCGTTGATGCGGGCTATCTTTCGCCGGGCGGGCGATGCTGTCTTGTCGGTGCAGGAATCAGAACATCGCTTTGCGTCCCTTGTGCGCTATTTGTGGCGCGATGTGATCATGAATCGGGATGGGCAGGTCTTCCTCGAACTGATGCAGGCGGGGCGAACGGATCAGGACCTTGTGAAAGCCTTTCGTCCTCTGACCAAACGGTACATGCGTTTGTTCGAACACGCTGCTGACCATTATTTCGAACCGGTCGATGGCCGACATGAGACTTTGGTGGAGGTGATACAATTGGTAAATTGGTCACTGCGGGGAATGCTGCTAGACGCCGTGCTTGTAGGAGATCTGTCCTTCTTCGACCGGCATATCAAAATGCTCATTGAGTTGGCATCTCCCAAAATCAAGGTCCGAAAAGTCAGCGGACCACCACCAAAAACTGCCGATTGGTATAGGGAGACGTAATGAGCAACAGAGCCCGTCCGTGGGAAAAATGGTACAGTGAAGAGGCAAAACAGTTCGACCCCAGAAGGGCTCTTAAGCATCAGTCTATTCCGGCGACTGTCCGTGACGCCGCGACACGCTTTGGCGATATGTCTGCCTTCACCCTTATGCTGCCCCAGGGGCAGTCTGCGACGATCAGCTATAAGGCGCTGAACGAGCATAGCGATGCTTTTGCCCGCTATTGTGTTGATGTTTTGAAGATTGAAAAGAGCGATGTGGTGGCGATCCAGGCGCCCAATTGCTTGGGCTATCTTGTCGCTCTTGTGGGGGCGCTGAAGGCGGGCGCCATTATTTCCAACGTGAATCCGCTGTATACGGCCGAAGAGACCGAGCGCCAGTTGCGGGATAGCGACGCAAAAGCGTTGGTGGGCTTTGACCTGTTCGGTGAGCAGCTCGATAAGGTCGTGGCCAGTGGTGTTCAGCTGCCCATTGTTACGATGTCGGCCTTCGACTTTTTCAGCCCTGTTCAGAGGGCCATTCTCAGCTTCGTTGCAAAGCACTTTAAGGGAATGAAGTCTTCGATGAAGACCCCCTCCACGACACTGATGGAGGCGCTAAAGGTCGGGGCGGCTTCTTCAACAGATGTGTCTGCTCGAGAAATCACCGCCGATAATCCATGCTTTTACCAATATTCTGGTGGGACGACGGGTAAGTCAAAAGGGGTGATGCTCACCGCGAATGGTGTCTTGATCAACATAGCGCAGTTCGAGGCGATGAGCCCTGAAGCCACTGATGCCAGGGGGAAGGTGGGCCTCCTCGTCCTGCCGCTTTACCACATGTTTGGTCTCTACATGGCGACCATCACTATTCAGTATGGCGGCCAAATGGTCCTTATTCCAAACCCGCGACCCCTTAGTAATTTGAAGAAAGCCCTTGAGAAGTACCCGCCTGACATTTTCCCCGGTGTGAACACGCTTTTTGCGGGACTGTTGGCGCAGCCTTGGTTCCGGGAAAATCCACCAACCATCGAGCGCACCTTTTCCGGGGCAACGGCGCTTAAAGAGTCTGTGCGGAAAGAGTGGGAAGAAGTGACCGGCGCAGAAGTCGTTGAATCCTATGGTATGACCGAAACGACCACCGTGCTCACCACCAACCCCACCGGAGAGATGAACCGTCCTAATACGGTAGGGTTGCCGATGCCGGGGGTTGATATCCGGCTCGTTAACGAAAGTGGTCAGGAAGTTCCTACCGGAGAACGTGGTGAGATTCAGGCTAAAGGCCCCCAAATTATGATGGGCTATCTGAATGCTGACGACCTTAACCAGCAGGCGTTCGACGATGGTTGGCTTCGCACCGGCGATATCGGTGTTTTCGATGATGATGGGTTTTTGCGCATTGTCGATCGTGTGAAAGACATGGTGCTAATCTCCGGCTTTAATGTGTTCCCGAATGAAATCGAAGGCGTCATCACCAAAATGCCGGGTGTCTCTGAAGTTGGCGTGGTCGGGCGCGCCGATGGTGACAGTGGTGAGGCGCTCGTCGCATTCGTGGTGCGGTCGGACGAAACCCTCACAGAAGAGGCGGTGATTGCCTATTGCCGTGAGCATTTGACCGGGTACAAGTGCCCTAAAGATGTACGATTCGTAGACGAACTTCCCAAGACCCCGGTGGGCAAGGTACTTCGTCGCGAGTTGCGGGAGATGGCTGCATGACCGAAACCGCGCGCTCGGCCGATGGCGCATCGGCAACGTCCGATGGTATTCAAGGCCAAGCGACCGGTGTTGGGCGGGCGAAGCGCTTCTCCATTGTGGGGTTTCTTTCGATTTCCCACGAAATCCCTAGTACACTGATGACATTGGTGGTGCCCACCGTGTTTGTTAAACTATTGGGGATGCCTCTTTCTTATATGGGCTTCTTCGCCATTCCGGTGATTATCAGTGCGCTCAAATGGCTGTGGGCGCCGTTGGTGGACCGGACGGGATCGCAAGAGTTTGGTCGGCGGCGCAGTTGGATCTTGCCTGCTTCGTTCACGGTCTCGTTTTTATATCTCATTATGGCCGGGATTGAGCCGAGCCTTGAGGTCTTGCCGTTGGTCGTCGGGCTTTTCGTCCTGGTTAAGATCGCCTTTTGTACCTTTGAGATAGCGTCGGACGCCTATGTCGTGGAGGCGTTTGGGGAGACTGACCGCGGCTTAGCGGCGTCGGCCGTGTGGTTCGGCAAAGAGCTAGGACAGATTATCGGCTTAGCCGGTGTTATGCTGATTGCGGACCTTTATGGGTGGGGCCCAGCGTTTTTGACGGTGGCCGTTCTCTTCTCTTTGTTCAATTTGACGGTTCTCATGGCGCCGGAGCAGCCCCATGATCGTGCGGTGGAAAAGGCCCGTGCGGCGGGCGAACGGGCAAAGGTGATGAATTATCTCCGTCATCCGATTAACCGTCGGGTGTTGGGGTACATATTCTTCTTTGCTTTCGCCGGGCAGATGCCGTCAGCGGCCATTGGACCCTTTCTAGCGTCAAAGGGGTTTTCGCTGTCGGCTGTGGGCGCGACCGTCGGCATTGCGGCCAGTCTAGGCGCGGGCATTTCACTGGCTGTCGCCGCGCAGGTCATTAGACGGGTGGGGCCGAAGAGAATGGCACGGTACCTTATTCCCGCCGGACTTTTGGCGTTGCCCGGCTTCCTCTGGTTAGCGGCGGCGACCGGCCCCGCCTTGCCGATAGTGATGCTCGTTATCTTTATTGGTTCTATTTGCACGGCCCCCGTGCGGATGACAGTCTATGCCGCTCGAATGGGG
>CALFRH010000044.1 GCA_937919225.1 uncultured Parvularcula sp. | reverse complement strand
GTTATTTCTGATGTCTGTTTTGTGTTGTCACGAATGCCAATGACAGTATCGCCTTGTTGCTCTGCCAGCCTACGCGGACACAACGGCGCGTCCGGCCTAAGATCTAACTCCGCTCTGAATTCTTCTGCATATCGCTCTGCTTCTGCCTTGAAACCGTGCTTGAACTTATGTCCCATCTGCTCTGCGTTTCCTCATATCTTCGTAGAGCGTTTTGATCATCAGCTCCATTGTTTGAGCGTCTTCACCGCCGATGTGTCTGTCCGCACGAAGCAGGGTGGTTATCTCTGCGAGCGTATCTTTTTGAGCTCGCGGTGTGCCGGTGTCGCGATAGAACTGGCTCACATCTAAACCCGACCAGGATGCCAGCGCCGCAAGGCTATCGACGTCGGGTCGTTTTCCCTGACCCATGCGGGTCAAAGTAGAAGCCGAGATTTTGGCTTTCTCTGCAACTTTCTTCCAAGAAACCTCTCTATCTCGCCTGATCGCATCGAGGGCAGCATAGAAGCCCTCCGCATCAAAGAAATTCGACATGTGCTCTCCCGTTTCACTATTGCAATTATTCAAGAATCGGATATCCCTGTAATTGCTAACTAGCAACACAACGTCACTATAGCAACAAAGGAGCCTGCTATGTACGCTTTCAGGATAGTTGATGGAGCAAGCGGTCAGTACCGTGTGCGCTTCACTTACAACTCCGAAATCATGGTGTGGTCAGAGAACTTCACCTCCAAAGACGCCGCGAAAAGGAACATCTCTTCGCTTAAAGCAAATGCCCCCGGCGCGCTGATTGTCGACCTTACATTGGGTGAGACAAGAAGCGGGTATCGTTGGGAAGTCGTCAAGTCGAGTGATGGTCAGTACTTCACCCGTTTTGTGGCGTCGAACGGCGAAACCATGGTGCGCAGTGAGCGCTATACACAGAAACACAACGCCAGGAATTGCGCTTCGTCTGTCTCCAACAACGCGGGCTCGGCACGTGTCATCGATGAGACGAAAGCTCAGGCCGCATAACCAATTGAAAGGACAAAAGACTATGCCAAAAAAGAACAGCCGAACACGCGCAAGGAGTACCATCTCAGGTCGCTTCGTCACCAAATCGCACGCAAAGCGCAGTCCTCGAACGACTGTCAAAGAGCGTGTCGGTGGAGGTTCAACTCATGGATCAATGCGGAGCGCTGTATCGGGGAAGTTTGTCAGCAACGCCTATGGCAAGCGAAATCCTCGAACGACGATGCGCGATGGTTAAATTTCAGAACGCCCCCAAGAACTATGAGAGCGGTTTATTTCTTGTTGGACCGCTCTTCTTTTGGGCAATTCATTGAAACTGTGACAGTTGTGCGGCGAAGTTTCTAAGAGCCTATAAAACGAAAATCGGCCTCTGTGGTTCGTTTCAAGAAGAGTTCAGTATTGGCAAGCAACTTGGCCATAGCTGGGGTGTATGTCGCTTCGCTGACGGACGGCTGAACGATAACAACACCAAAACTCAGCTTAGCCTTTCGCGACTTTTCTACAAAGTACGACAGCTTCTTGAGATCACCCTTTAATAGTCGTGAAGCCCCTTGCTTAGCCCATTTTTCATGGCGCTTTCTAAGTGATGTTGCCAGCTTCTGTAATCCTTCATGTTTCACGACGATGGACTTCTGGGCCTGCCCGCAAACCTCATAGAGGTTAGCGATCCGCCCCGAGACCTTTCCATCGCTAGCATATTTGCAATGTATCAAGGTCAGGCGGATTTCGTCTTCGCTCACATCCTTAAGGCCAACAAGATCTGCGGCTTCGCCAGCACCGTCATCGTTGAAAATTACGTCGTGCTCAGATTCCAAGAGCTCAAAGCTACGATATTGCACAGTATCCTGCATGTTGCTTTTCCCCATTGCCTGGCCTAAGTCAACGCCGTTCCAACCCCCGGCTTCAAGGCGCTCAGGTGGGAAATCATCAGCTTTGAGGTCGAAGGGGATGTGAAACTTGTTGTAGGAATAAGTGCCATCGACGTAGCGGATCAAAAGCGGGTCAACCACCATCTGCTCTTGGAAGTCTCTCAGACGCTCTTTGCTAATCTGAAACTTGATCTCGTCTCCTGCAACAGGCTCATGAAAATAGCCGTTGGTTACTTTCTCATCAATTTTGAAGCGAAACTGCGAAGCGTGGTTTTCGCTATAAACGGAGTACAGGATCGACCCATCATTCTCCGCGCCATCGATGCGCAGATCAGCCATATACAAAGGTACAGCCACGTCACCGAAGTAGATCGAAAGATAGTTGGAAAATGAGCTTTGCAGGTATTCTCCCCATTGGATGGAGATGGGGTGCTCAGCATAGGGAGCTTTGAGTGTTTGCGGTCTCAAGAAGCCAACCGTGATATTACTCTTGTCCTCACTCGTGTCCTCGAGCTTCTTTAGTGTCTGCGAACACCATTTCATCCAGTCATCAATTGATCCGCTGCTCTGCTGCCAGATTTTGCCCTGCTTTTGCGCGGCTCCCCACAGTACTTTTTCGCCGTCCTCGTACCCCATGCAAGCGATGTTGTTCAGGGCGGACTCTGCCTTCTCGATACTTGCCAGCCCTTCGGTCACATTAGGGCCAAAGTAGGATGTAAAGCTGATAGCACCCAAGCGGGAAGAACCAAGGTTCTTTGCGAGTGGAAGCTGAACGTTGTTAAGAACGCGGAAAATTGGATCACCCGTGAGAAGTTCCGTTTCTTCTCCACAAACCGCTTTCGCAACTGAACCAACACGCATCGCATCATAGGAACTCGAGTTCATAAAGAGCGTTTTGTTTTCCTCATCCCAATATGCGATCAGGAGCTCATAGGAGCTTTCTTTCAAGCTTTCGTAGCGCCCCCATTTTACCCGACTTTCCAGATATCCAACAACAATGAGCACGTTGTCTTCTTCGCTTAGCGCGTGCCAGTACTGCCCGGAACCTTTCAGTACTTCGGTGTATGCCAATGGGTTCCAATCACTGCATTTTGTTTTATAGACCTGCGTTGAGAGATTGGGGTTGAGGTTCCACAATGAGAGCTTTTCATGAAGCGTTCCGCTTTTCTTGAGCCCTTCTATGACCTCTTGGAGCTGCAATTCTCCCTGGATTTTGTTCTCGCTTAGTCGGCTAATCACACGATCCCAATCAGCTCCTTCCGCGTAGAGGTCACTGAGGCTTCGTTCTGCGTTTGTGTCGGCGATGTTCACCACCACCGCCGCATCACCTACGTTGTCCGCCTTTCGC
>CALFRH010000043.1 GCA_937919225.1 uncultured Parvularcula sp. | reverse complement strand
CCGTCTCGATCGGTAGATAGTGTTTCAAGTGACCTGCCAGCTCTGAGCTTGAGCAGGCGATTTGAGCGGCGAGCGCTAGATCATCAAAGACGAGCGAACGCCTAACGCCTACCTTGGCCTGCTTGCGAGTTGAATCGAGACAAGCGAAATGCCCCCTTTTTACAAACATACCAATCGAAGCGTGGAACATCCTTCCAGTACGAACAGAGTATAAAAATGGCTCAAATTCGGCGCTTTCTGGATAGGCGACATGAGCTTCCGCAAACATACAATCTATCCTAGAACTAAGCTCGAAGGCATTGTCGCAGATGCGTGACCGGACCCAACCTCGTCGACGCAAAACTTGCGTCGCTCTCCATATTGATCCGCGCGAGATTTCCATCGAGGATGTCAAGTCGTTGAGGGTGACCGGGCCGTTCAAGGCGATCTCTTCTAAAACGATAAGTAGACGATCAAATGTCGCAACGGACGCCTTCGACGCATTGTCACCGTCGACTGGAGTTTCGATCGAAGCGCTACTTTCGTCTAAACTCATCTCCTTGAACCACGCGAAGCGTCATGCCAAAGAGACTGCTTGTATTGACCAGAAAACTTGCTGGTGGTTGCTGAGCAAACTTCAGAAGGCAAACGATATTTCGTCATATTGTCTTGCACCTCATGGGCTTAAAAACATGACGAAATGAGTAATAATATGGAGCTTAACACTGCTACCGCATCGTCACGAAGCGCAGTGCTTTTGTCATGAACGGATAAATTGAGCCGTTCATGTAACATCAGCTGTAATCCGCTTATGAACAGATTTCAGTTGGGCAAACCAGAATGGCGACGAGGGAGAATGATGTCACTTGCGATCACAAAGCTGGATGCGAGTCTCAGCACATGGCCGCTTATCTGAATGACAACAACCCTCTTGTAATTCAGACAACGACCACCCTCCTCCAGACGGAAAGGGGTTGGTGCGCAAGCCTTCTAGCAAATAACGCTCTCTGCCTGCAGTACGTCCTTAGAACATCTGTGATATCTCTCAGATCCGACTGCCACATAGATTATCGTTTACGTTGATAAAGCAGCCGTCAGTCGCTCTACCGCTAACCTACATTAACGAATTGCTGTTCGCGCATTTGGCAACTTTAACTTAGCGACAACAGAAAGCGGTAGAGTTGCGCAGTTCATGTGGCATGAGCTGTAGGTCACATCCATTCAAGACATATTTTGTGTATCCCACGACGCTATGGTGGATCACAGCAAGACGTTATCGCATTATCTCTGCAACGAAGCGAAAAGCACAACCCTGACGAGAAAATCTCAGGATCTGGCGAGTTATCGTGTTCAATTTATCACTTGCGTTCGAAGCTGAGATCAATCGGCGCTGTTAGAGTCAACTGAAGCTGGAAAAGGTTCGAGCGAGTGCGTGAGCATTATGATCAAGAGCATTCAGAAGCTGCTCGACTGCTAGAAAGCGGTTCGGTCGCCCTGCAAACAATCTCTGAGAATGTCAAAGACTCGGCGGAGAAACAAATGCTTCTCAAAGACATCCGGGATGCATTTTTGACATATGCAAACGTCACTGAGTGCCGAGCTTCCGGATCGAAACTCCTAACATTCAAACCAAGCACTCAAGAGTTAGTACCATTTCAAACAACAGATCAACGATCCGATCTGGAAAGCGCTCTGTCTGAACACCAAGGTTTAAATTCTCCAGCTAATTGAAGCTAAAGAGATAAGAAGTTGCAGTGTCAAGAAACAAAATTTAACTGCATTGCGGCCAATGGGCATGCATTGAAGATTACAGACGCTACGTTCCTTGCTTGGTTCAGAAGTGGTCATACTTGGCTTTTTGCTCTTATTATTATTGTTTTTCTTGCCTCCTACGCACCTATTATGATTGCGGAGTCAACCTGGGGTCATAAGGGATCCATCGTTTTTTGGAGTATAGTACTCACTGTCTATGTTTTACTATGGGCAGTCATTTTTACGGTTTTACGAAGTGTTCTTGCCGCTGCGAAGATTTGTGTCGTGCCTCTTCCCTTAGTAGGTGCATTCGTCATCTTGGTCTTCATGTACTTTGATCAAAAGTTGCTCTCACTAGTCAGCTGGAAGTCAGAGGCAAACACCCTTGAGAAGTTAGCCTTGTTCTTTTTCTACTTTATCATCGAGCAAGTTTTACAGGTCATATTCCTCACACTTGTTCATCCGAAGGCGATAGAGTTAACCGATGTCAAAATCGCCACGGATGCACCTCTAGAACCTGACGCAATTCCGAATATACCTAAGAGGGAAGACATCGTCATTGGCGGTAGGCGCTTTGCTCTGACAGCGATTCAGTACATTTCCGCGGTCGAACACTATGTAAGGGGCGGTGGGTTAGATGGTGACCATTTCATTCGTGCGAAGTTGTCTGATACCATTGAACAGACAAGCCCGGAAGATGGTATTCTTGTACATAGATCTCATTGGGTATGCACGAATGGAGTTGCCTGGGCCAAACGAAGCGCACAAAAGTTATACGTCGTGGCTAACGACGGCACTGAGTTCAGCGTAGCCAGAAACCGCCGTAAACAAGTTCTGAACTGGTTGAAAGACCAGAACAAAGATGTCTTCGCTCTAAGATAAAGCAAGCAGCCACAAGCTTTAAAACGTTTTGTGTCAGAATACCCGTCTCCCACCTTCGATATCACTTCGCGGGAACTATCCAAATTGCAGCTGCTGATGCGATCCAGTGCCGAAGCGCCCCCCTAAAAATGGGGGGATTACCGCTCCACGATAGATCGCTTGTCCTTGCTACCATGCTGATCAGATACTATTTTGATCCAATTTTGTCGTAGATTGTGCATCCAGATCACATCCCTTGTGACCGATGCACGAAAACTCCTCTTAAGTGCTCGGTTAAACAGATCTACGCGAGCAGAAAAAGCCAATCTGTATTAATGAACAACGATACAAAGGAGCATCTCCCATTTCGGAGATGCCCACAATTCCACTGAGTGAGACGCCCCGCTTCTCGAAGTCGTTTTGCACTGTCAAATAGGGCCAAATATCTGGCTAGGTCTTTGAAGGGGTGGGTTGTCAAGTGCTAGCTGAAATATTGGATAATGCTCGTTCTGCGTATCTTGCAAAAGATATCCATATTGTCTCAGCAGAGCGACACCTAGACAGTTCTGACCTAACCGTTGCCGGTTACAGTCAGAAACGTGGGCTCGGACAGACTATTCGCGACCCAAGTAATCAGTCCACCCCAATTAGCTCTTCGATCATACAATCGCATCATACTCGCTTACACGGCAATTTAATAATGGGGCCGCACCGTAAATCAGCTTCCGCAAAGTCTGACAAGCCCTCTCTAACCGGGACGGCTTTTGATGGGTTCGGCTTCATGGTGGTTGGGACTCGTATAGAAACAAGTGTTGGCAATATCCCAGTTGAAGCACTTCGAGCTGGAGATTTGGTTCGAACAATGGATCACGGTTACAAACCTTTACGATACGTCAAAGTTTCGAAGGCGCTCCATGAAAGAAGTCATGCACTAGTCCTTATCCGCAGAGGCGCGCTAGGGCAGGACCATGACTTGCGTGTCCATCCAGAACAACGTGTCGTGATATCCGGATGGCCGGCCGAGTTACTTTTTGGCACGGATGAGATTCTCGCAACGGCTAGATCCTTGGTTAACGCACGAAACATATTCGATTATCATCGAAGCGCCGTGGATTACGTCACCGTCCTACTCGACAGTCAGCAGATCATCTTTGCAGAGGGTGTTCCGATAGAGAGCCCTAGCACTCTTGCCGCCATGTCGGATCATGGCGCAGCCGGTCAAAAAAGACAGCTCGGTGCACTCTGGTCAGAAACCAAGGAAGACATTCCCCTTGCATCAAAACAATCTGCAAGGCCCTGCCTTTCTCATACTGAGTGCATGGTGGTCGCCGAATACCTTGCGGGATCCCCCACATAACTTGATGCCTCGCTTCGAGTATGTTGTGTCGCAAGGTTAGAAGGGAGGAAGGTTCAAGCCCCATCCGTGAACCTTCCTTCCTTCAATCTTCTTTCAGAGCTTGTAAGAAATCACATTCAGGCCCAATCGGCAGATTTTCACCGCGCGACGTCGTTCACTGGCTTGGATTGAGATGATCAGAAAGCTCCACAACGCCTTTGCAAAGGCATTCCAGACCGCGCGCGGGGAGTCCAGAAGCCTGCTTAACAGCAGCGCTGTAGCTTCTGGAGCTTATCGAAAAAATCGCCTAGAATCTTTGCTTATAGATACCGATCGCAGACGCCATGAAGGCTACCCCTTAAGGACAACGTCCGAACTCGGCACAAATACCTTAAGAAAAACAAGGTCTGAAGCGCGATGACGCTCCAGACCCTACCTGCTGGCGTAGGCAAACGTAAAACGGCTCTTTTAGCCGACTTTCATCAGCATTGGCTTTTCATTCTTCTGGTGCCGAGACACGAGCTTCCTAACCAGCTTGCCGCGCTCAGGGATCGTTCGAGCAGGCTTTGGTATATAGCTCATATCGCTCAGCTCTGGGAAAATACTCATGATCTCACGACGCGACTCAGGCGAGACGGACTTCAACGCCTCAGGACCGGTGAACAAGCTCTCAGTCGGCGCGCCGTTCGAAAAGATCACCTCATGGGTGTCGAACAGCATGTGCCAATAGGTTACCTCACTCATATCCTCGATACGGTCGATCCCCATCAGTCCGATCAGCTTGATAGCGGGGATCAGAACCTCGTGGGTCCCAAACATCCGCTCTGCAATTGCGGAACGCACCAAGATGCGATGCTGCGGGCTGACCATCAAGTCAGTCACCGGAAGCCCCTGCCCCAGCGCTCCGGCGCGAATCCGAATTGGCCGCAACTTGGGGTTCTTAGCAAGATCGATAGCATCAAGGGTCGTCGAACCGATCCAACGGATCGATTGATCGCCATGATCCATCGTGAAGACTTTATCCCCGACAGAAAGATCCTCGATCGGCGTCTCGCCGTCCTTCGTGCAGATCCGTGTACCCGCACAGAAACAGGCGATACCAAAGTTAATCGTCTCAAAGTTCTCGAACGAGATGTTGCCAACCTGCCCGTTCTCATCGCCAGATGTGATCTGGATCGTGCCAGGCACCCCTGACGCGAGGATCGTCGACAACTGGTTCGAACTTGTCGGACCGAAGTTAATCACCGGATCCCCATTCCCGGGTGTGAACGTACCGATTGCGTTATCATCCAGCCCACTGATATCAGACGCACGGTACCCGGTGCCTGTATCCGTGATCGTGATGGCATCCGTTGTTGCGCCAGTACCCCCCACGAACGACTCGACGCTGGTGAAAGTATCCGTGTCACCACTGGTGATCGCCGTTCCGTCCCCATCGTTATCGACAGCGACCACCGAAGCATCTTGCAAGGTATCCTGGCCGGCACCACCATCAATGGTATCACTTCCGCCGGACACAACGATTGTATCGTCGCCTGCGCCGGCCTGAATGACATCATCATCATCCGTAACACGGTCAAGTGTCGGATCTGCGGTATAATCCTGATCGATGAGATCATCGCTGCCTGTACCTTCGACAATCTGGTTATAGCCGATATCGGCGAGATTGATGATCCCGTCTTCGCCTGTGCCATCGTCATCGGCGGCGGCCAGGTCTTTCGCCAGAATGACATGCCCTTCGGCAGTCGATCCAATCGGACTGCCAATCAGCAAGTCGTCCAGACCATCGCCATCAACATCACCAGCGGAGCTGACCTCAAAACCAGCACCTGTGCCCACGCCATCACCGATGAACCGATAAGACTCCCCCGTACCAGCCACAAGACCCAGATCAATCTCACCATCCGTAGTGCCATCCAAGGCATCCAATGCTGCAAGGTCTGCGCCGCTGATAAGGTAAGCTTCGCCTGAATCGGCTCCCCCACCATCACCTAAAAACGCCCCGACTATGAGATCGCTCAGACCGTCATTATCGACGTCTCCAGCAGACGCGGCAGAGACACCGCTTCTGTCGCCTGCCGCACCGCCGGTAAATTGGTAGGACCCACCTGTACCAGCCACAAGACCCAGATCAATCTCACCATCCGTACTGCCATCCAAGGCAT
>CALFRH010000042.1 GCA_937919225.1 uncultured Parvularcula sp. | reverse complement strand
AAGTTGCAGGCATCCTACCGGAATTATTGCGGGAGGAAGGGCGCCTTGCGGTCGCCATTGGCATCGGGGTGAACCTTGCCCACGCGCCGGACGGCCCAGGCATTCGTGCAACGTCCGTGACCGCTTTTACCCCTCGCGCGCCTCAACCGGAGGCGTTTCGCGTGATCCTCGATACCGCATTTCGAGCGATTTGGTCCCACTATCGAAAGGGCGGGTTCGAATTTGTCCGCACGGCCTGGCTGTCCCGAGCGGCGGGGCTTGGCGGACCATTGACGGCACGGCTTGAGGACCGCACGGTAGAGGGTCACTTTCAAGGGCTTGGCGCTGATGGCGAGCTTTTGCTCGATATAGCTGGGGAGACGATGCCGATCTTGGCGGCGGACGTGTTCTTAAAGGAAGAGCCGTCCTAAGTAAGGGTCAACCGAAAGGCCTGGCCGCCGAACAAATGAGGGATACCAAGATGCTATTAGCGCTTGATGTGGGGAACACGAACACAGTCTTTGCCCTCGTGACGGAAAAGGGGCCCGTGGCGCAGTGGCGAGCATCCACGTCAAGCCAGTGGACGGCGGATGAGTATGCCGTCTGGCTGTCCCAAATGTTGAGCATTGATGGGCGATACAGCTTAGATGATTTAACGGACTGCATCATCTCCACGGTGGTTCCGCAATCGCTTTTTCACCTGCGCAATTTTGCCCGGCGCTATTGTGGGCAAGATCCCATCATCGTCGATGAGCAAACCATCCCGGGGGTGGAGGTCAAAATTGATCGGCCCTCGGAGGTTGGTGCCGATCGTCTTGTCAACGCGGTGGGGGCCCATATGACCTAAGGTGGCCAGCTGATCGTGGTGGATTCTGGCACTGCGACCAATTTCGACGTTGTTGGGCCGGATGGCGCCTTTCTGGGGGGGATCATCGCGCCGGGGATTAACTTGTCGATGCAGGCGCTTCATGCTGCCGCTGCGCGCTTGCCCCGCATTGCGATTGAACGACCAGAGGCCATTATTGGCAAAACAACCGTCGGCGCCATGCAGTCGGGTATTTTTTGGGGCTATGTTGATCTTATCGAAGGGCTCATTACCCGGATTAAAGACGAATATGGCGCGCCGATGAAGGTAGTCGCCACCGGCGGTGTGTCATCTCTGTTCAGTGGTGCTGCCGCAAAGATTGATCATTTTGACTCCGATTTAACCATTCGGGGACTGACGGAAATTGCACGGCGCTTGCGCAGCGCTTAGGAGAGTCTATGCAAGACGAATTAGTGTTCCTCCCGCTGGGTGGTTCAGGCGAAATCGGGATGAACATGAACCTGTTTGGGTACGGTCCTGCCGATGCTCGCCAATGGATCATGATTGACTGTGGGGTGACCTTTGGCGGTGATGATACGCCCGGTATTGATCTTATCACGGCGGACCATGGCTATCTTTTGGATGATATTGATGATGGGGCGGAGTGCCTGGCCATCGTCCTGACCCATGGGCATGAGGACCATATTGGCGCAGTGGCGCACCTATGGCCAGATTTTGAGTGCGATATTTACGCAACGCCCTTCACCGCGGAGCTTGTCCGCCGGAAGTTCGCTGATCTTGGGGTTATGGATCCGCCAATAAAAATTATTCAGATGGGTGCACGGTTCACCTTGGGGCCGTTCGATCTTGAATATGTGACGCTCACCCATTCGATCCCCGAACCCAACGCTATTATCATCCGTACACCCTTGGGTGCGGTGTTACATACGGGGGATTGGAAGATCGACCCTGATCCTGTTTTGGGAGAGAAAACGGATAACAAGACCCTGACGGCGCTCGCTCAAGAGGGTGTCATGGCGATGATTTGCGACTCCACCAACGTCTTCTCCGAGGGGCGATCCGGTTCGGAGACGGAGGTCGCCCGCACCCTGTCGCAAGTCATTTCTGAGCAAACGGGCCGTGTGGCTGTGACGACCTTCGCCTCCAATGTCTCGCGGCTGGTGTCCGTCTGCCGGGCGGCAAAGGCAGTGGACCGATCCGTATGCCTCCTTGGCCGTTCAATGCTACGAATGATCGAAGTCGCCCGATCGGTTGATATGTTGCCCAAGGGGATCAGCTTTGTGGAACCGGGGGAGGCGGGGTATTTACCGCGGGATAAGGTGCTTTATCTTTGTACTGGTTCCCAAGGAGAGCCAAGAGCGGCCCTTTCGCGGATCGCGCGGGATGATCATCCTGAGCTAACTTTGGAGGAAGGGGATACCGTTCTCTTCTCCTCGAAAATGATTCCCGGTAATGAGCGGGGTATCTTTGACCTCATCAACAGTTTGACCGAACAGGATGTGACCGTCATTACCGAGGCGGATGCTTACATCCATGTGTCTGGTCATCCGTGTCGGGATGAGTTGAGGGATATGTATGGCTGGGTGGAGCCCCACACAGCCATCCCGGTGCACGGAGAGGCGCGTCACCTGCGAGAGCACGCCGCGCTTGCCAGCGAACTTGGGGTCGCCCACACCGTGGTTCCGAAGAATGGAGACCTTATTCGCCTCGCGCCCGGTACACCGGAACGAATTGATGAAGTGCCCAGTGGCCGGATTTACATCGACGGGCGGATCCTCCTGCCTCAGGGGGATGGCGTTATTGGCGCCCGGAGGCGCCTCGGGCAAGAGGGGCTCATCGTGGTGGCTGTCGCCTTGGATGAGCAAAACCGCCTTGTGGGCGCGCCGCGGACATTGGTTCGTGGGGTGCCGCAGGAGGATAATGATGGTGAAGAGCTGGCGCCGATGATTGAAAACGCTGCTGAGGAAGCCCTTGAAGCGCTTCCCCGGCCTAAGCGTTCTGGAGATCGTGAGATAGAAATGATCGTTCGGCGCGCTATTCGCAGTCAGCTCTACCCAAGGTGGGGCAAACGAAGTGATATCGCCGTTTTAGTCACGCGAGGATAAGCGATGGGTGTTGCTGGGAGTATTGTCACCTTTCTGATGATTTGGTGGATTGTGCTGTTCATGGTCCTACCAACCCGGGTGAAGGGATTGTGGGAGGACACTCAAGAACACGCCCAGGGCACTGAGCGGGGTGCACCGATAGACCCGCAGCTGTGGTTTAAGATTAAGCGAACCACATGGATCTCTCTTATCCTGTGGTTTATCGCCTTCCTTGTGGTGAACTCTGGCATTATCTCATTTGAACCCAGATAGACGACGCTTAATAATCTTTGTGCAAATCAAAAATATTATTGCGGGAAAAACCAGTTGAGTTTTCCCCAATAATGATGTATGGAAGATTTATTCAATCCCAAACAAACCCAAGTTCAATTGACGAGGACCGTTTATGGCCCAACCCTCCCGTCTTGACCCTCACGATCCGGCGACTGACCCTGATGCCGGCACGGGGCTGACGGAGGAGGCGCCGAAGACCAACAGTCCCGCTTTGGGCCCTGGGGGGAGCGAACCGGGTGCCGGTGAGGTTCCCGCCGAGATCTCCTCCGAGATCCCCCATGACAAGCGGATGTCGCTGACATCGGAGTTTATTCGATCCGTTAGCGATGCAATTGATGATGGGGACGAGGACAATGTCAGGCATCTTTGTGCCGACCTGCACCCCGCGGATGTGGCGGACCTTTTAGAGCAATTGCCCGAGGCTTCCCGCGCTCAGCTCGTGGTTTGCCTTGGCACGGACTTTGAGCCTGAAACTCTTGCAGAGTTGCATGAGGATGTCCGCGACGAAGTCATCGAGTCCATGCCGACTGAGCAGTTGGCCGAGGCGGTGGCAGAGTTAGATACCGACGAGGCCGCCTTCGTCGTTGAGGACATGGATGAGGAGGATCGGGCTGAGGTTCTCGCTGAAATGCCCGTGGCGGATCGATTGGCGCTAGAGGCTGCGCTTGATTATCCTGAGGATAGCGCCGGCCGTCTTATGCAGCGTGAGGTTTTTGCGGCACCGTCTTTCTCGACGGTGGGGCAAATTATTGACCGTCTACGGTCAGTTGAGAAGGTACCGGACCTTTTCTATGAGGTGTTCGTTGTCGACCCCGCCTTCAAGGTCATGGGCAGTGTGGCACTATCCCGCTTTTTGAAGGCTCCAAGGGAAACTGCTATCACCGATCTTATCGTCAGTGAGGATATTTATCGTGTCCCCGTGGATATGGATCAGGAGGAGGTCGGTTACCTCTTTGAGAAATATAATTTGATTTCTGCCCCTGTGGTGGATGAAGGTGATCGCCTTGTCGGCATGATTACCGTGGATGATATTGTCGAGGTGATCCACGAAGAGGCTGACGAGGATATGCTTGCGCTAGCGGGGGTTGGGTCCGACGACAGCGGTTTGTCTGTTCCCGTCCCAAAGATAGCGCGCTCTCGCTTTGGATGGCTCGCCATTAATTTGGGTACGGCGATTTTGGCATCCATCGTGATCAGCTTCTTTGATGCCACAATTAACGAAGTTGTGGCACTCGCTATCCTCATGCCCATCGTGGCGTCCATGGGGGGAAATGCTGGAACTCAGACCCTAACGGTGGCGGTACGGAACTTGGCAACCCGGGATTTAACGGCGACGAATGCCGTACGCGTGGTGGGCCGGGAGACGGCTGTGTCCTTTATCAATGGGGCTGCCTTCGCCGTTCTTTTGGGCGTTGGGGCGGGCCTCTGGTTTGAGACCATCGGTGGTGGCGGCGCGGGGCAGGGGGTTGTCTTAGGCTGCGTTCTGGCGGGCGCCATGGTGATCACAATGCTCGCCGCCGGCCTGTCGGGGATTCTTGTCCCCTTAGGGCTTCAACGCGCAGGGGCAGATCCTGCGGTATCGTCCGCGGTCTTTGTCACCACTGTTACAGATATTGTTGGCTTCTTCGCCTTTTTGGGGCTCGCCGCGATATTTCTGGTGGGGTGAGGGGTTTCTACTACGACCCCGCCCGAACAGCCGCGATAGCCTCTTCCACCGCCGTTGGGCTAAATCCTGGCACCACTTCGACAATTTCGCCGTCCGGGGAGGCAATAATAAAGCCCGGGGTTCCACTAATGCCGATGGCTTCCGCCATCTGCATGGAGAGCGACAGCGTTTCTTCAAGCCGTCCTCGGTCCGCATTGGCGTTGAGCGCGTCGTTAATAATGCTCACGTCGATACCGAGATCTTTTGCAATCGCCTTCATCTGTTTGGTCTCGACAAGGCCGCTGGAATTCATCAGCGCCTGGTGGAACGGCGCGAAATTCTCCGTACCCGCAAGAGAGAGAGAGGCGAGCGCCACATCATAGGATTGCTGGTGCACCACGGGCATTTCTTGGAACACCACCCGTAGGCCCTTTTCCTCCTCTAACAAGTCAAAGACAAACTCCGTCGCTTGTTTGCAATAGCCGCAGTGATAGTCGAAAAACTCAACCAGTAGGACGTCCGCCTCACCCGCCGCGGCACCCTCGGCATGACCGGCGGTGCCAGCCATCAGGGTGGGGAGGTTCGCGCGGACCTCCTCTTCTGCGGCCACCATTGCTTTAGCCTCTTGCTTCGCCGTGTAGCGTTCCACCGCCTCGAAAATCACTTCCGGATTTTCAAGGAGATCGGAAGAGAGTCGTGTATAGGAAAAGAGTAAATATCAGAGGTAGCCGGATAATTAAAAAA
>CALFRH010000041.1 GCA_937919225.1 uncultured Parvularcula sp. | reverse complement strand
TGAAGGCGCGGCTCATGTCGACATTGTGCTGCAGATAGGAGACCTCCGCCTCAATCCGGAACGGTCCGGGCAGGGTCAGCCCTGTGGCAAGGCGGGACAGGCGTCCAAAATCGAATCCCGCGTCAAAGCGCTGATCGAACGCGGCCAATTCTGCCTCATTTTGAAACGCCAGGATGTCAGGCGCGGGGTCGTTAGCCGTACCGCCAAATTCTGTGGTCCATAGCGGCGCAATATCTATGTCGATGGTTAATTCAGGCTCAAGGGCATCTAGTCCCAGCGATGTGGGAATATTATAGCTTTGGTCCCAATCATTCGGTGCCGCTACGCCGCTTTGGCCTGTGAGGGCCATCGCGAGCGCCACCGTCATAAGCTCGCTTACCATTGTCACACCTCCAACGGCCGGCCCCCCAAACGGCCCGTACCGTTGTCACGAAATGCCCCGTCAAAGTTGTGTTCATCAAAGCTAACGTTACAAAGATGAACAAAACCTGACCTTATGGGACAGACGCTTCGTGCGATGCAGGAACTATGCCCTCGTGGGGCAACTGAAGATAGTCTTTTGACTGCATTTCATTAAGCCTGGAGGCAGTGCGTTCAAACTCAAAGGCGCCATCGCCCGCCGGATAAAGCTGCTCCGGCAAGGCTTCGGCCGAGCAAATAAGTTTGCATCGCGCCTCGTAAAGCGCATCAATGAGGGTGACGAACCGTTTGGCTTCATTCCGGTTCTCCGGGCCAAGAGTGGGAATATGGTCCACAAACACCGTCGGATAGGCGGCCGCTAGCTCTAGATAGTCCCCTGGACCAAAGGCCTCTGAGCACCAATGGGCAAACCGTCCGCGCGCCACTCCTCGCGCGGCGCAAGGGATCGTAAGCTCGCGGCTCCCTACGGGTAAGGTCTGGGATTCTGCGACCGCCCCCGCGGTGAGCCCGCGCCATGCATCGTTCATTGCGCTGTCAGCCGTTTCCCCCAAGGGGGAGAAGTAGACAGCTTCGTTTTGCAGCCGATCCAAGCGATAATCCTTGGCGCCCACCAGCTCCAGGACGTCAAGTTTTTCCTTAAGCAACCCGATAAACGGCAAGAATAATTGGCGGTTTAGCCCATTTTTATACAGCTCATCGGGGTGACGGTTCGACGTGGCGACCACCACCGCTCCCCGTTCGAACAGGGCTTCGAACAGGCGCCCCAGCAGCATCGCATCGGTGATGTCGGTGACTTGAAACTCGTCAAAGCAAAGAAGATGCGCCTTCTCGAACACGGCTTTCGCGGCATGGGGGATGGGGTCATCAAGGTCAGCGGTTCGGGCCCGCGCGGGATGGCGCCGGCGGGCTGTGTCATCCATGGCCCGCCACTTGGCGATAAAATGATGGGTCTCTTGCATGAAGGCATGGAAGTGAACCCGCCGTTTGGCCTGTACCGGTGCGGTTTCGAAAAAGAGGTCCATCAGCAAGCTCTTGCCCACCCCCACTCCGCCCCAGAGATAAAGGCCCTTTGGCGCCGTAACGGCCTTGCGGAAAAAGCCGCCCCATTTGCCGGGTTGGTAGCGAAGCAGGCCACGGACCAGGGTCTCAAGGGCACGGGCCGCCTCTTCCTGGGCTGGGTCGGGCGTAATGGTGCCAGCGCGAACAAGTGCCTGATAAGCTTTAAGGGGAGGGATCATAAATTTGCGAAACTTGCGGGTGAGGGACGTCGTCTTGTGGTGATCTTCTGCCAAAGGGCTGGTAAAGCCTCAAGCGGGGCAGAGGCAATGTGAGATGCGTGATCCTGGGGTCAGTGTAGCGGATATTCGGGCGGCGGCTGATCGGCTGCGCCCGCACCTCACCCGTACGCCCCTTTTGCGATCTTGGTCGCTTGATCAGCGGTGCCAGGGGGAAATTTTCCTCAAAGCCGAAAATTTAAACCCCGGTGGATCTGTGAAGCTGCGGGGGGTGCTCAACCGTTTATTGGATGAGAAAGCCGGTGCCAAAGGGCTGACAAGGCCGGTTGTAAGCTATGGTCCCACCAATTTTTGCCTAAGCCTTGCCATGGCCGCCAATCAGCTGGGGACGATGGCGCATTTGGTGATGCCAGAGGGGACAAGCCCCCGCGACCTGGACGCGGTTCGCCGCCATGGGGGCGAAGTGCATCCCTTTGATCCGCAAAATGAACATAAAGAGGAGTGGGCCGCCGAGTGGGCAGAACACCACGGTGCCCTGGTGCTGGCGCCCTATGATGATCCGCTGATGATGGCGGGGTATGGGACCGCCGGGCTGGAGATCGCTGATGAGATGGGGCGGCTGGGGCATCATTTTGATCAGGTGCTTGTGTGCTGCGCCAGTGGTGGACTTGCGGCAGGGATCGGTTTGGCAATCCATGCCGACCATCCGGGGGCGTCTCTTATTACCGTTGAGCCGCGAGGCTTTGATGATATGAAGCGTTCTCTCATTGCGGGCAGTCGGGTCAATAATGCGCCGGGGGGCACGTCTTTATGTGAGGCGTTGTTGGCCCCCAGTCCCAGCGCCATGGCTTTCCCCATTCTTCGGCATCTTCGTGCCCGCGGGGTGGCGGTATCGGATCGCGAAACCTTGGCAGCGATGCGTTTCGCCCTCGAAGAGTTGCGGGTGGTGCTGGAGCCAAGCGGGGCGGTGGCGCTTGCAGCGGTCCTTTACGGCTATGTTCAGACGCGGGGCAAACGGACGGTCGTCCTTTTGTCCGGGGGGAATAGTCCGCCTAACGCTCTTGGTGAGGCGATGACGCTTTCGGGGTAAAAAGTCGTTCCCTCGGCCGCACCCTTTGGGTCTCTGTCATCCCGGTTTGCCCGAGGGAAATATGACCCTCGCCCTACGACCGCTCAGCGATAAGGCCATCAATCTTGGCTCGGATGTCTCCGAAAATCTGCTTAAAGACAGCCAACTTTTCCTCGTCACTACCCTCCGCCGCCGCGGGGTCGGGGAAGGACCAATGCAGCTTTCGCGGGGCGGCCTCACCGGGGCGTGTGGGCCAGACGGGGCAAACTTCACCCGCGGCATTGTCGCAAACGGTGATCACCACATCCATGATGGGCGCATCGGGCGCCGCAAATACATCCCAGCTTTTGGACGCGGGTGGTCCGCCATCGCCGGTGCGGACGCCAACACCGGTCTTTTCTAACGTTTTGATGGCAAAAGGGTTGGGGGTGCCCGTTGGCGTTGACCCGGCGGAATAGGCCGTAAAGTGTCCGCCGGCAGCGTTCAAATAGCTCTCTGCCATAATGGACCGCGCTGAATTTCCCGTACACAGAAAGAGGACATTCATCATAGGGAACTTTCATTTATTCGACTGTGGTCGAACTATCATCGGGCTCGTCCGCTAGCAAGGGGTCGCACTCTCCATCAAGGGGGCGCAAATCGCTGGATCGTTTTGGCAGCAATCTTCCAAGAGGAACTGAATAAGGTCCCTCAAGCCGTCATAATGGGCGCGGTAGATGATCTGCCGCCCCTGCCGTTCGGCGGTGACAAGTCCTGACATCTGCAACTCTTTCAAGTGAAAGGATAGGGTGGAGGCCGGAACGTCCGCCACCTCAGCCAACCGACCGGCTGTCTGGCCTTGGGGGCCAGCTTTTACCAAATGACGCAAGACCGTGAGCCTTGTGGGTTGCGCTAATGCTCCGAAACGTGTCGCAGCGACAATGGTGTCCATTGAACTCTCTCTTTGTACCCCAAAACTCTATGTCCGGTAGATATAGGCTTTATGGTTAGCCATTCAATCGGCCTAAGATCAGTGATTGGGGCATTTTCATCACACTCGCCGTCGTTTTTCTTGGTGTTAAGACATTGTTATTGACGGATTAACCTTGTCCGGCTCTTAGTCCTCGCGGGGAGGGCAGGAGCCTTCATCCAGACTTTTCTACAGGGAGTATTTATCATGGAAAAGACGATTTCAGTTTCTCTACTGGCGCTGATGGGCGCGTTTGCTGCCACATCGGCACATGCCGAGGGGAAATCTCGGTTCAACGTTGGGGTTAACGTTTATACTCAAGATGAAGCAGATCTTGACGTAACACTGACCTCCATCGTCGGTCGTTATAACCACACGGTGGCCAGCAATGGGGCCTTTGACTTTGGTCTTGAAGGTGAGCTGTCCTACGGGATCATCGGCGATGATGTCTCGGTGCCAGTTTTTGAATCAACGGTCGATGTAGATGTTGATGCAGAGTTCGGTGCAGCTGCTTTTGCTACAGCTGCCTATAATTTTACCGAGACTGGCTCGAATGTATTTGTTCGCCTAGGGTACGCATATCAAGAAGTTGAAGCCAGTGCTGGCGGGATCTCTGAAGGCGCCGAAGGTGATGGATTTGCTTACGGCATTGGTACGAACGTCATGTTCAACGCGAAACATGGCATTCGCGGTGATTGGACCCGCCTCGACGGCGATGACAGCGATGCTGATCTTTTCAGCGTATCCTACGTCTTCCGCTACTAATCCAGCGCACCCCTTGATTATGAAACGGCGAGAGTTCTTCTCGCCGTTTTTTTGTGCCCAACTCCCATCATCATATCGACATAAACAGCTCTTAGCGCTCCTTTAACCCGAACTTGCTGAGATCGGGCTGGGCAGGACCGACAATCAGGGATCCGCGGGGGCGCGCCTTGACGAGGGGTCAATAGATGAACGCGATAGGTAAGCTTTTAGGGATATGCCTCGGCTTAGGGGCTGTAGCCTCGTCTTCGGCGGTAGCGGGGAGCGGTAAGCTCAGTGCTGGGTATAATCACATCAACAGCGATCTGACCCTTGGGGCGATTGTCACCCGGTACCAGCGCGATGTCATCGCCTATCGTGGTGTCGATTTCGGCGCTGAGGGGGAGCTTTCTTACGGTGTGATCGGCGATACGACAGAGTTCTTGGCTCAAGAAATCGAAGTGGATGCTCAGTTCGGGTATGGCGCCTACGCCACGGCAGCCTATCCGCTCACGAAGAAGGGCACTAATCTCTTCGTCCGACTGGGTTATGCCCGGCAGGAAATTGGCAACCGCCTTGATGAGACAACCATCACCAATGAAGTTGATGGCTTTGCCTACGGTCTTGGCGGGAATTGGATGTTCACGGACCGTCAAGGCGTCCGCGCCGATGCTCTTGTCATTCAAGGTGGCGATGAAGACACCGATGATTTAGACGTGTACAGCTTTTCGTACGTGTTCCAGCATTAGAGCATTTGCCGTCAATTGATGTCGCTTCTGCGTCATCCCGGCAGGGGTGAGGCGGCAAAGCGAACGAACGCCGCACGCCGGTGTCCATCATCTGTCTTCACCATTTGTTATTCCTTCAGCAACTGGCGTTGGGCCCCGGGGTACGCCCGGGGTGATAGCTTGTCCTGGAGTGTCTATATTCGCACACCAATTTTGTTAATTCCCTTTCCATGCTGGTGGATGACTCCGCTCTTCTGGTGGCAACAGTCTCGCGATGTCATCTGGAATAGTACACCAGCTCTTATCGAACATATCGGTGCTAAAGCCATGGGGAAACACTGACGGCGGTGCACCTGTCGGCCAGACGGCACTATTGAGTTGCTGGCCCGTCACGTTGTTGGCGTCAGTTAGAATCGCGCCCTGGAGGGCGGCACCGTTTAGATTTGCCCTAGTTAAGTACGCGTCCTGTAAATTCGTATCTGATAAATCTGCCCCCTCCAAATTCGCTAAACTCAGGACGGTGCCTTCAAGTTGGGCGTCAGTGATCCACGCGTTTTGCAATTGAGCATCTATGAGTAAGGCGTTCTGTAGGTGGGCGTTGTTAAGGCTTGCACGCCGCAGGTCAGCGCCCGTCAGACCTGACCGCCGAAGTCGTGTACGACTGAGGTCCGAGGCTCTCAGATCAGCGTTTCGCAGATTCGCTTTTTCAAGGTTTGCACGATGAATGATAGCATGCTGAAGAAAGGCATCGTCGAACCGCCACTTCGCCATCTCAAATCTCCTTAGGTCCACACAAGGCAGCCATGCGCCCCGCAAATCAACAGTGATTGTTGGGTCGCGGGTCGGTGGGTTGAATTGCCATAGCCGGTTGAGGGACATGAGGGCGGCTTTGATCGGTTCGGTTGGGCCGGCCTCTTGGCGCCACGTTGCAAGTTTTTCCTGATAGTCTTCCACATCCTCGGGAGGTATCTCGCCCGCCCCCTTTCGTGGTGGACAGCTCCAATTCCCCTCTTCGTCCTTCGCATTTGTCCGGTAGCGGATATAGGCTGCAAGCACCTCTAATACGGTGTCAAAATATCCGGGGTCTTCTTTAGCGAGTCGTGCCAGCGAGTAGATCCCTCCCATACGAACGGAGTCATCTGGGTCTTTCAATAATTCAACAGCTTTGACATAGCGGACATTGCGTTCTGTCTGCCGAGCTATTTCGGTCTGTTGTCCGGTGGACTTTGTGCGGGATGTGGATTGCGCCACCTCCTCTTTCGTCAGCCGCGTCCGCGTCGCAGAGTTCGCCAACTGGTACAGGCCGAACACCGCTCCCACCATGCCCGCAAGGCCAAACATCAGGGAGCGGAAATCATCCCAATCATAGGGGGCACACTTCGGCCCGGGCTGACACGGTTGCGGGATGATCTCTTTAAAAAGAACTGGCTGTTTAAAAACCAGCAACCAAATGATGTTGAGGGTGAGAATGGCCAGCGCCACAAGGAAGAGGCAGAGGAAAAACGCCTCCAGACCATCCCGGCCGTCCTGCAGCCTGTGCCATTGCCGATGCGCCCACACCGCGGACCGTCGAACGGGTCGTCTCACGGAGTTGCCGAACCGAAGTGCGGACAAGGGCAGCTCCCGCGCGGCTTTTAGTACGCCCGCCCGATAGTTCTGATAGAGTTTACTGTCTTTGAATGTCCCACCCATGCGCACCTCTTTAGCGCAAACAGGCAGAAAATACACGGGCCAGAAAAAAGTCATCCCGGGCGACCGTAGGGACACCGGGGATCCACAAGCTTGGATTTACAGAACGGCGCACCGTTAGTTGCGCTGCGAAATATGGATCCCGGACAAGGGCTCACGCCCTTTCCGGGATGACACTAACCTACTTCCGCCGTTCGATCTGCATGCGTTTTAATTCCGCAATCGCCTCGGCGGGGTTCAAGCCCTTCGGGCACACATTCACGCAGTTCATGATGGTGTGACAGCGATAGAGCTTGAAGGTATCGTCTAAGGCGGCCAGACGCTCATCGGTTTTATCGTCGCGGCTATCCTTTACCCATCGATGCGCCTGCAACAGGGCAGCGGGCCCGAGATATTCTTCTTCGCCCTCTTTGGACCCATTCCACCAATAGGATGGGCACGAGGTTGAACAGCAGGCGCAGAGGATACATTCGTAAAGACCGTCAAGTTTCTCGCGATCCTCTGGGGATTGGTCGATTTCCTTTTCCGGCAGCTCGTCAGCCTGGAGGAAGGGTCGCACCTCCGCATGCTGTTCATAGAATTTGGAGAGGTCCGTCACCAAATCTTTCACCACCGGCTGGTGCGGAAGGGGGTAGATGCTGATGTCACCGGACCCTAGTTCATCAAGGCCGGACGTGCACGCTAGGCGGTTTTTGCCGTTGATATTAAAGGCGCATGATCCGCACACCCCTTCGCGGCAGGATCGGCGGAAGGAGAGAGTGGGATCAAGGTCCGACTTAATCTTGATCAGGATATCAAGGATCATCGACACGCCCGTCATGTCCACCTCATAGGTGTCCATACGGGGGTTGCCGCCCTCTTCGGGATCGTAGCGGTAGACCTTTACCGTGCGGAGCGCTGCGGCATTCGCACCCGCGGCCTTATAGGTCCGGCCCTGGCCAGTGATTTTCGAATTTCTTGGGAGGGTGAGTTCGACCATGGGTCCGTTCTCTTTTCCTTGGGTAGTGTGGCGGGTTAGTACACCCGCGCTTTAGGTTCGATGTAGCTGATCTCGTTGGACAGGGTCCACGTATGGACGGGGCGATAATCGATGCTGGTATCGCCATCCTCGTACCAAGCGATAGTGTGCTTCATCCACACATCATCGTCACGGTCCGGATAGTCTTCCCGTGCATGGGCGCCGCGGCTTTCCTCCCGGTTGGCAGCTGAGTCCATCGTGACCATGGCCTGGGAGATGAGATTATCGAATTCGAGGGTTTCGACCAGATCCGTGTTCCACACCATGGAACGGTCAAGGACCGACACATCGTGGATGCCCTTTTGCACATCGCGGATCTTGTGGGTGCCTTCTTCCAGCACATCGCCCGTGCGGAACACCGCGCAATTGCTCTGCATGACCTTCTGCATCTCTAGGCGTAGCTTGGCGGTGGCGGTGCTGCCTTTCGCGTGGCGGAAATGGTCAAGCCGGGCGAGGGCTTTGTCGCCCGCGCCATTTTTGAATTCAGGCACGGGTTCATTGGGGTTCAAGATCTCCGCACAACGCAGCCCGGCGGCCCGGCCAAAGACCACAAGATCAATAAGGGAGTTGGAGCCAAGCCGGTTCGCGCCGTGCACGGACACGCAAGCCGCCTCGCCAATGGCCATCAGGCCGGGGACCACCTTGTTGGTGTCGTCCCCATCTTTGGTGAGGACTTCGCCGTGATAATTGGTGGGGATCCCGCCCATATTATAGTGAACCGTTGGGATAATCGGGATCGGCTCTTTGGTGACGTCGACGCCCGCAAAGATCCGGGCACTTTCAGAAATGCCGGGCAGGCGCTCTGCTAGTGTATCGGCGGGGATATGGTTGAGGTTTAGATGGATGTGATCACTATTCTCACCCACGCCGCGGCCATCGCGAATTTCGATGGTCATCGCCCGGCTCACCACGTCCCGACTGGCAAGATCCTTGGCCGAGGGCGCATAGCGCTCCATGAACCGCTCGCCGTCGGAGTTTGTAAGGTACCCGCCTTCCCCGCGGGCGCCTTCGGTGATGAGGCACCCGGCGCCGTAAATCCCTGAGGGGTGGAATTGCACGAACTCCATATCTTGGAGGGGCAGGCCCGCCCTCAGGACCATCGCATTGCCATCGCCGGTACAGGTGTGGGCCGAGGTGCAAGAGAAATAGGCCCGGCCATAACCGCCGGTGGCGAGGATCACGGTTTTTGCGCGGAACCGATGGATTTGTCCGGTCTCCAGCTCCCACGCCATCAGGCCCCGGCACTCGCCATCTTCCATAATGAGGTCGAGGGCGAAATATTCGATAAAGAATTCCGCCTGCTGACGCACAGCCTGACCATAGAGGGTATGCAGGATCGCGTGGCCCGTCCGGTCCGCCGCGGCGCAAGTGCGCTGCACGGGGCCTTCGCCATAATTGCGGGTCATGCCGCCAAAGGCGCGTTGGTAGATCTTGCCTTCTTCCGTCCGGCTGAAGGGCACGCCCCAATGCTCTAGCTCATAAACGGCGGCGGGGGCGTGTTTGCAAAGATACTCAATAGAGTCTTGGTCACCCAGCCAGTCTGACCCCTTCACGGTGTCATACATGTGCCAGCGCCAATCATCCTCACCCATATTGCCCAAAGATGCGGAGATCCCCCCTTGGGCGGCGACGGTGTGCGACCGTGTGGGGAAGACTTTGGTCACGCACGCGGTTTTCAGGCCCGCCTGGGCTGCCCCCAACGTTGCGCGGAGGCCAGCGCCCCCGGCCCCCACAACCACCACGTCGTATACGTGATCGGTTACGTCATAGGATTTAGTCGCACTCATAGGTCGGTCGTCCTTATACGATTAAGGTCATGGCAATGATGGAAAACACCGCGATGACACCGAGGGTCAACGCGAACAATTTATTGAGGAGGTCAAGAGCAGATCGGGAGCTTTTCTTGTGGATATAGTCCTCGATCACTTCGCCCATCCCCAAATGCATGTGGTAGCAAATGCTGAGCACAAAGAGGATCATGAGGCCCGCCGTAAGGGGTTCCCCCACCCAGGCCATGAATTCGTCTCGGCTGTCACCGGCATGGCCGATAATGGAGATAATGAGCCAGATCACCAGCGGCACTTGGATCATCGCTGTGAACCGCTGCATCACAAAATGTTTGGTTGCGTGAGAAGCCATGATTTACCCCGCAACCGATAGGCCGACAGCCCAAATAAGGGCGGTGAAGGCGATGGAGAGGCCGTAAACGCCCCAATTGGCGAGAAGGGCTTGTTCCTTCCCGATAAAGTGGCCCGAATCCCAGATAAGGTGGAGAATGCCTTTGCACATGTGGAACATCTGCGCCCAGGTGAACCCCACCAGGACAAACAGCCCAAAAGGTGAGCCCAGTAGGCCTGTCACAAAATCATAAGCGCCGTCGCCCAAGGCCCCGGCGACGAGCCACGCCACTAAGAGAACAGACCCGCCATAAAGCGCCACACCTGTTGCTCGCTGGGTGATGGAACTGGCCATGGTGACCGTCCAGCCCCAGATTTGCAGGTGCGGTGATAAGGGCCGCCCGCCTTCAACCGCGCCTTGCGCCGGGTCGAAGCTCGGCCGTGTATCAATTATCTGTTCAGCCATAAATCCTTGTTCTTTCTATCGCGAGCGCGAGGGCCGGGCAGTGTGGCACAGTGTGGCACAGGGCCATTAACAAACCCACGCGCTGTGCGGGAAATTCGTCTGAGCCACCATAGACACGTGCGCGCCTTTACGGCACGTTAAGGTCAAAGCGAAGTGGGGATGTCATAATGACACGGCGTTTTTTTGGGTTTGTGGGGGCATTTGCCCTATTGCTTGGCGCGAGTGCTGTGGCTCAAGACACGCAAGCCGTGCAGGACTCGATTTCTGCGGATGAGTTAGAGGCGATGCTAACGGCGGCGGGCTTGTCGCCCACCATGCTGACGGACAAGACCACGGGTACCCCCGTGGCGACGGGTCAGGCCGAAGGGATGATCTTTGTCGTTCGCGCCCTTGATTGTTCAGGCCGGCCCATCCGTTGCGGTCAGCTTTTGATGTTTGCCAATTTCGATCTTGGGCGTGAGACGGGCAACAATGATTTTCGCATCGTGAATGACTTTAATGAGTCCAATGTGAACGGCCGGGCTTATGTCATTGAGGGGAAAAGCCAGATCGGTGTCGATTTCATCATCGATATGACCGGCGGGGTGACAGGCGATCATATTGGCTCCCGCCTTGGCCGCTGGCCCGGGGTTATCCGCGATTTCCGTCAGGAAATGATCAGTGCCCGGACGGGGAGTTAGTTCTGACGAAAGAGGATCGGCGGGCGAACTTGGGGGGAACGTAGGTTGACGCCTGTAGATCCAGAGGGAAACCAGCTCTTAAAAGGTCACGTACCGCCCTATAGTTATGAGAGGGTTTTCCTTTTCTCGGGACTCTCTATCCTGATGACATTCGCAACTTCTTTTGCCGTATGGGCAGTATTTGCGGTTTACACCCCAAGATTGGCCAATTTTGAGTTCTCCCTTAGACTGGCCATCTTTATGAGTACCACAATGGTCATCACAATCTTCATGCGGAAATTCGCTCATGATATAGAAGGCAGAGTTGGGAAGGCCAATCATGTTATCGGTGGTTGCGCCATTGTGATATGTGGTATTGTTTTAGCGTATATCCTCTTGCCAGAAATTGTCAATATACTGATTGAACCTTTTGCTACCAACGCGGCCGATTGCCAAATCGGGGACGGCCGATGGTCCTGCAAGCTATATGAAAGAGCATTTCCGGATGTTAGTGGGTGACCAAGAAACCCCTTCATCGCCACAGGCGTTACAAATGATGTCGAAAGAGAAGCAGGCCGCAAAACACGGTTTGTCGCCCTTCAAGCACCAACTTCAAACCTGACGGTGCCTCCATCGCAGCCTTCCCTTTTCAGCCGTTTGCGCAGATCCTCCGCTTGCGAGCGAAAAACCTGGGCGGTTCTCTTCGCCTCTTGAAGCTCACGTTCGACTTCTTGGGCTTCCGCTTTTGCCGCCGCTGAAACCTCGTTCGTGAGGGCCGAAATCCTAAGTGCGGCCAGACCTAGTGCAACTTCGGCAAGCCCGAAGCGATAAAAGTGGCAGGGGTCGCTCTCGCAAAAACGCGATATACTCGAATGATGCCTCGCACTGTGGAGATCGCACCGCCAACAGCTGTCAGGAAGGCGACCTCTTCATTAAACTCGGCGCTATTTCGCAAGTCTACGAGACGCTGTTCAAGCCTTTCGGCACGATCGGCGTAGCGGGAAGCGTTTCGCTTTTCGTCCTCAAACTGTCGCCCTAGCTCCTGGCAGAGGCGAATCTGTTCTCTGGCCGGACCATTATCACCATCCACTGCCATTTTCACGGTTCCGGCGATGGTGTTTCCCCCAAATTGAAACTGGCTCATCTCTATTCCTCTCTTAAGTCAGGAACAAAGGATAACAGGAGAAAGGCGAGTAAGGATAAGTTCCATCGCGCCTTGGTCGCTGGCCGGGGGTTATCGTGACTTCCAGCAGGAAATGATCAGCGCCCGGACGGGGAGTTAGGGAATTGGGTTGTCACCCCGGACGCGCCGCGGCATGAAATGATGCTGCGCAGATCCGGGGTCTTTCCGATTTAACCAACAAAGATCCCGTGTCTGCAGAGCGTGACTCCGTCTCGCACTGCGTATGGGATGACGACGATGATTTTGGCGAGACACCCTAAACAAAAATATCCGCTTCCGGACCAAACCGGTTAAGGCTTGGGAAGACCGAGTTTACTTCCGACCCACTAAGGCCGAACCATCGAGCGAGGGGGGCGGCGAACTGCTCAATAGAAGTAGTGGGGATGAGCTGGCCGCGGCCTACATCTTGGGAATGCTCCAAGGTCGGCGAAGGCACATCACCGATAATCCGTCCGCCATCAACCGCACCGCCCACAACATATTGATGGTTGCCCCAGCCATGGTCGGTGCCATCCCCATTGGCTACAAGTCCGCGGCCAAAATCTGACATGGTGAACAGGGTCACATCCTGGGCAATGCCCATCTCCTCAGTGGCAAGATAGAATGAGCGAATGGCGTCGCTAAACTTGTCTTGCAGGCGGGGCAGGTCAATTGCCTGGCGGGAATGGGTATCAAATCCACCAACGCCCACATAAAAAATCTGCCGACTGACGTTCAAATCGATGCGGCGATTGATCACATTTGCTACTGTGGCGAGATCTTGACCAAGGCGGCTTTCAGGAAAGCTGGTGTTAAGGGGCGAGCCGCCAGTAAAAGCACTTGCAAAAGAGCCATTGGCATCAATGGCTCGTCGATTGGTGGCCGCAAAATCCCGTTCAAAGAGGTTTTGGCGGCTCGTGCTCACATCTCTGAGATGCTGGCGCAGATTTTCACGCTTCTGTTCATCGAAAAGGAGAAAAGTGCTCTCTACCGCGAGATTGCGGATCACCCCTTCAGAACCCACTTTATAAGCGCGCGCCATGTTGCCGGATAAAAAGGTGTTGGGGGTATTCCCGACTGAGATGCAGGTGAACGCAGGCTCAGGGTTAGCGTTTGCCTCTAGCATAAGGTCCGCAATCTGCCCCCCCCAGCCAAGGCGGGCGCCCTCGGGCTCCAAGGATCGCCAGATCGACCGCTGATCATTGTGAGAGAAGAGGCGGGGTGGACGCTGAACCGACCCGTTAAGATAGGTTTCCCGGTTCATGGGGTTCTCTAAGGGGCCGACATTCCCAACCACAGCAAGGCGACCTTGATCGAAAAGGTCCCGCATTCCTTCCATATTGGGGGAAAACGCAAACTGACGTGTCCCAAAGTTACTTGCGTTTCGCACGTTCAGAGGGGTGAGGTTAGACCGGGCGCGGCTGTCGCTGGTACTATAATTATTGAAATAGTTGCCCCGAATATTGGTCAGCTGATCATAGCTGGAAAGGTCGTAGGGCAAGACGCAATCATGCCCATCAAGGCCCCCAGCGAAGAACAGGCACACAAGGGCGCGATACCCGCTGGTGTTGGCGGCCTGGGCCGTGCCCGAGGCAAAGCGGGGTAAGATGCCTGTGGCGGCGGTGGCGCCCGCAGCACTCAAGAATAGTCGGCGATTCAGCTTTGTCATGTGGCTCATGGGAGGCATCTTACCGTTGGATTGCAAAATCAGGGCTGGTGACAATCATAAAGATCGCCAGTTGCACGCGCCGCCGTCGAGTTTGGATTTCTTCGTTTGGCGTGGTGCGGATAGGTGTTTCTTCGAGCATGCTAACAATCCGCTGACGCGTGGTGTTGGAAAGCTCCCCATGAGTCAGGACGAAGGTGAGCTGGCTCAAAAGTTCGTCGATATCATCAGCAACGGCCATCAGCTCTGTATAATCCGGATCAAAACCGGAGAGATTTTGGTTCCAGTTTGGCGTGCGCAGTGTCGTGAACTGCATCATCATATTCATATAGCCGATGGCGCTGGCTTCATGCACGATCCCTAACTCCGGCGAGACAAGGTCCTGCGCGGCTGTATCAGAACCCGGAGCGACGAAATTTGGTCTGTAGAAGTTGAATACGGAGTCAGCGCGAAAGGGGTGCTGCGCAAACGAACTTTGCCCTGTGGTGTCATCCAGCAAGGATTCGTTCCGAGAATTGGGATCGGCAATTTCAAGCGCCCGTGCCCAGTGAAGGAAGCGCAAGACGGGCTCACGCACTTTCCCAAAAGTGTTGGGCGCCAGATCAGGGTCGCGACGGGCATTTTGATCAAAAAGAACAGCGGCCAAGGTCGCTGTCAGATCGCCGCGACGCCCTGCGCCCACGCGCTGCCCATTGGGGAGCAGATACTCGCCAGTGTTAAAGGCGGTGGCCACGCGACCCACATAGGCGGGCTCAGGATTGCTGGTGACAAAACGCTGGATCAGCTGTCTGCCGATAAAGGGCCCCACATTGGGGTGTTCGAACAAATGGTCGAGAGCCATATCGATAGAGGTTGCCGCATCGGTTCCTGCCGGAATAGTGAGCCCAAGGAAAGATTTCTCAAGCTCCGAGTGCGCATTGTCGTAGATAATCATCGGGACTTCATACGCGTTGGCCGCGGCGTTACGCTCTGCGAAGCCGCCAGGGTGGCTAAGGCCGGTGAACACGCGGGCAAGGCCTGTCACGTCATCCTGGTCATAGGTTTCGATGTCGCCGGCGCGCCGGGTCCCGTCATTGTTCAGTTCCACCAAACCGATGGTAAATAGCTGCATGATTTCCCGCGCATAGTTCTCATCGGGCATGTTGCCCCGTGCGGGGTCTCCCTTTTCATTGCGGATATAGGTCAGGTAGACGCCCATGGTGGGGGAATAGGTGATCTCCTCCAGCAGGTCGCGGTAGTTCCCAAAAGCGTTCCGGCTCAAAATATCCATATAATAGGCTTGGGAGACCGGCTGGCCCTGCAGGAATCCGTCCTCGGCAGAGATCACGAGAATTTGAGATAAGGCGTAGACCATCCGTTGACGGAGTTGATCACGCCCCCCCGCAGCTGAATCCCAAAAACTATTGATCGCTGAGGAGGGGTGAAGATTGCCATTGGCCTCTAGGGCCTTGACGGCGGGCATGTATAGAGTGGCCGGCTCACTGAGTTGGGAGAGAAAACTATCCTCTAAACCCGCGGCGGCCACTTGATTGATGGTTGCCGGGCTTGGCCCAAAGCTCGCTTGCACAAGGAATCGCGAGGCCGCAGCGGTGGTCACAGGGGGGCTTGCTGGTGGTTGCGGGGGGTTAGGCGATGAGGAAGACGTATCGTCATCCCCGCCACCACCACCGCCACAGGACGCGATACTCAACCAGAAAAGCACACTAAGGCCGCGCTTCAACCACCCACTACGCATACTCAAGGCCCACCTAACTCTACTCTTGGCCACGCACGACCGACGCCCCTGCCCACGCGATCATAATGTCTCCTACACCGATGCCATGAACGATGCGTTGATCCCCAATGATCGTATTAGAGGTAAAATAGCCAAAAATACGGCCCGGGGGCAAAATATAGTTAATGAAGAATTGACAACAGTCGCGAACCGGGAATGGCTTATGACTATGATGACTGCTGGGACCGATGCCGCCTCCATTGCACTGGCCGTTCAAATGGCCATTGCCCCCATTTTTTTACTGGTGGGCACCGGCTCCATCCTAGCGGTGATGACCCATCGGCTCGGCCGGGTGGTGGATCGCGCCCGGGCGCTGGAGGATGGTCTTGAGGCGGGAGAAACCGGGGCTGAGCGGGCGCGTCACCAGATGGAGCTTGGCTCCCTTGCGCAGCGTATTCGGCTGGCCAATCGGGCAATTGCCTTTTCTTGCGGTGCAGCGATCCTGGTGTGCGTCATGATAGGGCTGCTGTTTGTGGGGGAGTTGCTCGATGTGCCGGTTCGGGCGCCCATTGCGGGCTTGTTTGTGCTGACCATGGCGTCCCTCATTGTAGGCCTTGTTTACTTCTTGCTGGAGGTCTTCGTGGCGAGCCGGTCCTTGCGGGTCCGCGCGGAGCTATTGCAGGGGGACGGCACGCCTTAGCGCGTAAGACAAGCGTCGGGCGATCATATTGGATCAAAGAAGGTCGGCTCACCCGAAGAGCCCAAGACCGACAGCACCGGCATGAGGCAAGACGAGGGGCCGACACGGTAGAGGCATTGCGATCCCGGTGAATTCCCGCTTGGGTTGGGCATTGGAAGATATCCGCGGGAGGATGGGATGCGGTGGAATAATCAACGGCGGAGCGACAATGTCCAAAACCGGCGGGGTCGCAGCGGTGGCCGGTCTGCTGGGGGGATGGGCGGCGCTAGTCTTATCCTGACACTAATCCGGTTCGTTTTCACCCGCTTTGGCCTTGGTGGGATTGTCGTTCTGGTGGGCGGCTATTTAGTGCTTCAGTCCATGGGCATTAACCCTTTGGCTTTGCTGAATGGCGGCGGCCTTGCGCCCACTTCGTCGCAAATGGCCTCTGGGGAAGCGCCCACCAGCGCCTATGATGACATGGTGGCGGCCGTTCTGGGCGGTACTGAAGATGTGTGGACGGAGATATTCCGGGAAGAGGGTCTTAATGGCGGCAGCTATCCGCGCCCGTCGCTTGTTCTCTTTACCCAAGGGGTGAACACGGCTTGCGGCTATGCCCCCTCGGCGGTGGGGCCCTTTTATTGCCCCGGTGATCGGCAGGTCTATATCGACACCGGTTTTTTCGACGAACTTCAGCGTAAGTTTGGCGTACTCGGCGACTTCCCGCCTGCTTACGTGATTGCCCACGAGGTGGGGCACCATGTCCAAACCGTGATCGGGATTTCTGACCAAGTTCGTCAGTACCAGGCCCGTTCCTCTGATGTAGAGAGTAATAGAGCGCAGGTGCGCATGGAGCTACAGGCCGATTGCTATGCGGGCCTGTGGGCAAACCGGTCAGAAGATGTGATTTTGGAGCCGGGGGACATTGAAGAAGCTCTTGCGGCGGCATCCGCCATTGGCGATGACGCTTTGCAGCGAAAAGCGGGGGTGCGCGAAGTCGACGCGGATAGCTTCACCCATGGTTCCTCTGAACAGCGGCAGCGCTGGTTCAGCAGGGGCTATCAAACGGGGGACTTTAGCCGCTGTGATACTTTCGCTGTCGCGGCGGATCAATTGTAGGGGAGGCCGCTCTACCCCTCTTCATCTTCATTCAATGGCACGCCGTAAAGCTCTAGCCGATGGTCCACCAAGCGGAAGCCATGTTCCCGTGCGATCTTTTCCTGCAAGGCTTCGATCTCTTCGTTGACGAACTCAATCACTTCGCGGGTCCTGACATTGATCAGATGATCATGGTGATCCGTAGACGCCTCTTCATAGCGGGAGCGCCCATCTTGGAAGTCGTGGCGTTGGACAACGTCATAGTCTTCGAGAAGGCGCATGGTCCGGTAAACCGTGGCGATCGAGATACGCGAATCGATCTCGGTCGAACGGCGATGAATTTCCTCGACGTCCGGATGGTCGTCGGCTTCCGAGATGACGCGGGTAATGACCCGCCGCTGCTCGGTCATCCGAAGCCCTTTTTCAACGCAGAGTTTTTCAAGCCTATCCATAATACGCGTCCTTTACCGCTATTCTTGCGGATTGGGAGAGAACAATGCAGCGATTGGGGGTGACGTGCCTGGTTCAACGACCAGGATCTGTCGGCCCGCGTGGCGGTAACCCGTATCGCTCTCGCCCGTCCGACGAAGGCACTAATCCCTTTTGTCCAAGAAACATATAGGCTTGGGCCGTCAAAACACCAAAAAGTTGGTTGTCTCGCACGTTCGCAACTTAAATTGCGAACGGTCCTGAATTGCATTTCTATGAGAACGGGTTAGGCCCCTCACGATTGCTGATGACCCACAAAGGTTTTCCGATACGCCGCCGGCGTGAGCCCCACATGATCGCGAAAGCGGCGAATGAAGTTCTCGGCGCCCCCAAGGCCAACGGCGGCTGCAATATCGTCAAGCTTGGTATGGCTCGTCTCAAGCATAATCCGTGCAGCGCGCAAACGCTCCTGAAGCAGCCAATGGCCGGGGCTGAGGCCAAGGGTCTCTTCAAACCGCTGCGCGAGGGTGCGGGGGCTCATCGCCGTCTCCGTCGCCATCGCGTCAACGGTCCAGCTGTCTGCAAGGGATCCCCGTACCTTTTCCAACAGGGGGGCGATTGTCGGAGCAGATTGCGCGCTTGGCATGGGGGCATCGATGAATTGCTGTTGGCCACCGGCCCGCTGAGGCTGGACCACAAGACGGCGGGCAACTTCATTGGCGGGGGCGGCGCCGAAATCCTTCGCAATGAGATGCAAGATGAGGTCAAGCCCCGCCGCCGACCCGGCGGAGGTCATAACGTCATCATTATCGATATAAAGAACATCAGTTTGCAGATTGATATGAGGATAACGGGTGCGGAAGGCCTCTGCATGGAGCCAATGGGTGGTCGCCGGATAGGGGTCGAGAACACCGATCTCCGCTAGGAGGAAGGCACCGGTACAGATTGAAATAAGGCGTGCGCCATCCCGATGCGCGCGCAACAGCGCGCGGCGAAGGGCGTCCGACGGGGTTGGTGCCCTAAGATCCCACCCAGGCACGATAATTGTTCCTGCACGGCTTAGGCCCCGTAGACTAGTATCAGCGACCAGGTGCACACCTGGTGTGGCGCTCGACACCTCGCGCGTTTCTGCACATGTCTGCACCCGATACCATTCCTTCGCATCGCGCGGACGGGTGCGCGCCAGGGTTTCGATCGCAATAGCGTATTCGAACCCGCAAAGGCCGTCATAGATAAGGATGGCAACATGAGTTGGGTCGCGTGAACGGCTTGGCATGATTAGTCTATAAAATGTCATTTCTGTCACTGGTGAGAATGCGGGCCCTGCCGCCAATGTCAAGAGAAGAAAAGGGCTTTTGCCGAAAGGAACAAACGCTATGCCCCGAACACGTGCGCTCAATACCGATTGCCCTTGGTCGGGGGATCCCGTCTCCCCCGAGGCGCTTACCCGGTACAAGGATCATATTGTTGGGTTCTGCAATCCGGGGTGTCGCGACAAGTTTGAGGCGGCGATCAATCCTTTTGACGAGGCCATCGCCGCGTTGCGGCCGAAAGCGTTTCGTCCGCCCAAGGCGCCCGATCCGCTCAAGCCTTATCGGTCCCGCTATTTCCGTTCTGCGCCATTGATCAATGTCGATAATATGAGACTGAAAACTATCATCATTACACAAACTGAAAACGAAGAACCGGAATTGCTGGCGCGCGATGCAGTTGAGCGCTATTTGGCAGCACAGCTCCCCAAGGCACGCCGTGTCGAAGGTGCAGACTATGGGGTGGGTTATGTCATTCTTCACTGTGGCGAGGTTACAGATTGGCTGCTCACGCGTTGGTGGGCGCGGGGCGATATCGGCATGGGGATGCTTGCATGCCGGGCCGATGATGGTGAGTTTCATCCTCTTGATGATCGGTATTTTATCGCCTGTGTCTGGGATGAAGCGGCCATACACTTTGAGTGTAACACGTGGAGGGACGAAGCCATGAAGGCTGACGGCTCTGTAGACAATTACCTTGTTCGGACGATCCCGGACGGTTGGCGATGACCGAAAATAGCGCTGATTCAATATTTATACAGATTAATTGATAAATTCAATCTCACCTCATGAACAGGAGTGACAAATGCGCACCTCTCACGTGAATAGTGCTGTGGCGCCCATGGGCGCTTCTGAATGGCTGATCCTTTTCTTTCTCAGCGCCGTTTGGGGCGGCTCCTTCTTCTTTGTGGAGATTGCGATCGACGCCTGGCCACCCCTCACCATTGTTGCTTTGCGCCTCAGTGGCGGGGCCATTGTTCTGTGGATGGCGGCTTTGGTCACTGGCGCGCGCCCACCGAGGGACATCGGTCTATGGGCGGCAATCATCGTCATGGCCCTGTTTAATAATGTCCTGCCTTTTTCTCTCCTCGCCTGGGGTCAGAAAGAGATCGCATCCGGGCTTGCCGCTATCCTCAATGCCACAACCCCCCTGTTCACAGCGGTACTCGCTGGGGCCTTTCTGCCCGATGAGCGGATGACGCCTAGCAAGGTGGCGGGCATCGCGCTCGGCGTCATTGGGGTCATGGTGATGGTGGGCTCTGACATTGTCTCCCACGGCGACAATGCACGGATGATGGCGATCCTCGCCTGCATTGCTGCGGCCCTCTCCTACGCTGTTGCGGCTATCTTTGGGCGACGGTTTGCGAAAGCCGGTGTGGCGCCCCTGGTCACCGCGGCAGGACAGGTCTCGGCCGGTGCCATCCTGTTGATCTTGTTCATCTGTGTCAGCGGTTATTCCCTCGACCTTGGGGCGGGTAGCGGGCGTCACTGGGCGGCGGCGGGGGGATTGGCGTTCTTGTCGACGGGGCTTGCCTATGGTCTTTTCTTCAAGCTGCTTGCGACATCGGGGGCCACCAACATCACCCTGGTGACGATCCTCATTCCCGTTTACGTGATCATACTTGGCGTCAGTTTTTTGGGTGAGCGCCTTTTGAGCCAACATATTGTGGGTTTGGTGATCATCGCGTTGGCATTGGTGGTTATCGATGGTCGGGCCTTTCGAAAACGAGATGGTGCCAAAGCGGGCTGCCCTCGCATCACCACAACAGGGCAAGCCGGATCCCCCCCTTTAAGCGGCGGCTGAGAGCGCCTTTGCAAGGAGGAGGGCATCCTCGTTCGGTCCGTAATAATGCTGGCGTCGGCCCACCTCGTGAAACCCTTCGCTTTCATAAAGGCGCTGCGCGGCGTCATTATGTTCAGAGACTTCTAGGAAGAGTTGGGATGATCCTAGTGCGGTAAGTTTTGGGTAAAGAGCGGTGAGCAGCGCGCGGCCAATGCCCCCTTGGCGGGCCGCGGGGAGGACGCCAATGGTGAGGATCTCCGCTTCGTCCGCGGCCAATCGAACAGCGCAAAGGCCGAGGGGAGCATTGGGCCCTTCGGCCAACAGGATGGGCCCTTCCCCCACCGTAAGGGCACGTCGCCAAAACCCCACTTCCCAGGGTCCCTCGGGGAAGACAGCTCCGTGTAGCGCGGCCAGGACCGGTGCGTCGGCTAGACCTGCATCACGGACGATCATCAGGACGCTTTAATGGGTTTGGCGGGCGCTGCGTCGGGCGCGCGTAGGTAAACCGGCTCGAGGGGACCTGATGGCTTCCCTTCGGCTGCCATCAACAGCTTGGTGACATCGGGGAGGTGGGTTGAAGGGTCATCTCTTTCGGGGTGCAGGATGGTCACGCCGCTGCCGATGAGGGTGAGGTCATCATCTGTGGTCAGCACCTTTGCCGCCTCATAACTAAGGAGAGATGGCGGCGTAGCCATTGCGCCGAACCCTTGGACATAAACCTGACCCCGTTTGGCATCGATGAGGGTGTAGCCGCTCGCGTTTTCAGGCGCGTTCAGCCATAGCGCTTCTAAAGAGGTGATGGGGATCAGCGCCGCGCCATGGGCCATTGCAAATCCCTTCGCAAAACTAATGCCCACACGGACACCCATAAAGGAACCCGGCCCTACAGTCACAATAATCTGTTCGATGGCTTTGGGGGCCAGGTTTGCCTCCTCAAGCATGTCGGCTGCCAGGGGCGCTAAATGTTCCGCATGCCCCACACCAATATCAAGCGATCGGGCAACGACATCGTCCGGCGTCGAGGCAATGGCGACGCTGCAGGCCCGAAGGCTCGTATCGATAGCGAGGGTGGCGATGGCTTCGCTCACGCCACCGCTTCGACGGCGGTGACTTCCGGCACATAATGCTTCAGCAAATTCTCAATGCCGGATTTCAGTGTCATGGTGGAGGAGGGGCAGCCGGCGCACGCTCCCTTCATGGTGAGAAAGACAATGCCGTCCCCCGGCACATAGCGGTGGAAGACGATATCGCCGCCGTCCTGCGCGACGGCGGGGCGCACCCGGGTTTCGAGAAGGTCGATGATTTGCTCGACAATCTCCTTATCCTCGCCCTCATAATCGTCGGCATTGCCTGGTGACGATGCGGCTTCTGCCAGCCCTTCATCCACCACCGGGATGCCGGCGGCGAGATAATCCGCAATCGTGCCAAGGAGAGCGTGTTTGATGTGCGCCCATTCGACACTGGCGTCCTTGGTCACGGTGAGGAAGTCGCCGCCCAGATAAACCCCCGTAACGCCGTCCACATCGAACAAGGCGGCCGCGAGCGGCGATGCCTTGGCCGCCTCAAGGGTGGGGAAATCCATACCCAGTTGTCCGGCGCCCAACACATCCCGTCCGGGCAGGAATTTCATCGACTGTGGGTTGGGGGTGTCTTCAGTTTGAATAAACATTGGGGCGGGCATCCTTTCGGGGCGATCATCACAAACACAGGTATGATCAATGTAGCTATATCGGCCAATAGCAGAACATGGCTTTATCACGCAGGAACCGCATTGACGGCGCCCTACACACTGCTCCAGATGGCCATAAGTGGCTTTCGTCGCAAGGGAGAGGGGCCTTTGTGTCGGAGACGCTCGCCAACCGCCGCCCCTTAGACGTTTAAGCGAAACATATGTCCGACGATATCTCGATCAAGTTCACCGACGAAGAAGCCATCGATTTCCACGCGCGGGGCAAGCCGGGCAAGTTGGAGGTAACCCCGACCAAGCCCATGGCGACCCAGCGGGACCTGTCCCTCGCCTACTCCCCCGGGGTGGCGGTGCCGGTGAAACAAATCGCCGAGGATCCTGACAGCGCCTACGATCTTACCACCAAAGCGAACATGGTGGGGGTGATCTCCAACGGGACGGCGATCTTGGGCCTTGGTAATTTGGGGGCGCTCGCGTCCAAGCCGGTGATGGAGGGGAAGTCGGTCCTGTTCAAACGCTTCGCGGACATCGACTCGATCGATTAGGAGGTGGACACAGAGGCCCCCGAGGCCTTCATCACTGCCGTGCGGTATCTTGGGCCCT
>CALFRH010000040.1 GCA_937919225.1 uncultured Parvularcula sp. | reverse complement strand
AAACTGGGCGGCTGTTGAGGTGTCCGTCTGAATAGCCCCTAGTTTTCTAACCGGCGATGCGTCTAGAAAACTAGGGGCTATTCACTCCGACATTCCTCAGGGGTGGAGGAAAACGGACAGACATCATCACCGCGAGTTGGACGACTTTAGCGGACGTCTTGAAATACCGAAACGGGTTCTTGTTCATCCGGAAAAGCTGAATTGAGCGGCAAATCGATTCAAGCGGAGTTTGCTTTGACAAATCCCCTTCAAGCTCCAGTTCCTTTGACGTGACCTTCTCGCGACGCGACGATGAAGATGATCGTCCCGATCAATGCTGCGAGACCGGAAGCGGCCAGAGTGCTGACTTTTGCAGAGGCCAACTGGTCCCCATCGAAGGCTTCGCTCGCAATGAAAAGCGACATTGTAAACCCTACACCACAAATCGCAGTTGCGCCCAAAAGCTGCATCCACGATATGTCTTCTGAAAGTTGCGTTTTCTTTGTCTGCACCGCAAGCCATACGGCCAGTGTTATTCCAAGCGGCTTTCCGATGACCAAACCAGCAATGATACCAAGACTGGTGGGGTGGGACAGCGAAAAACCGTCGCCCGACAGCGAAACACCAGTATTTGCGAATGCAAACAAAGGCAAAATGAGAAAGCTGGACCAATTTTCCAGTGCATGTTGCAAATGGAATCCAGGCTCGCGTAACCGATCTACGGCATGCTTTAACCGCTGCATGACGCTGACACCGAGTTCTTGTCGATCATGGACAATATCGGCATCCATCACTTGTCGGACGTGGAGCGCAAAACCTCGCGCATTTGTTGGTGGTCGTGCCGGAATCATTAAAGCAACGATTACGCCAGCTAACGTTGCATGCACGCCACTTTGAAGAACGAAGTACCAAAGCACAAGCCCAACCAATAAGTAAGGCGTTATCGCGTAAACCCGTGACCGATTAAGCATTGCGAGAATGGCAAAAGTGATCGCCGCATACAGCAAAGGACCCGAAGCGATGCCATGCGAATAGAACAGTGCGATCACCATGATTGCGCCTAGTTCGTCAGCTATCGCCAGCGCTTAAATAATAACCTTTAGTGAGGCAGGCACACGAGAGCCCAAAAGCGCCAGAATACCTAGCGTAAAAGCGATATCCGTCGCCATTGGAGCACCCCAACCGTGCGCTGTATCTGTACCCAAGTTGAAAAACAGATAGAGCAGCGCCGGCGCAACCATCCCGCCAATCGCTCCGACAATTGGCAAGGCAGCTTTTTCGATACTATTGAGCTCCCCGCTCACGAACTCACGTTTGATCTCTATGCCGACGAGCAGGAAGAATATGGCCATCAGCCCATCATTAATCCAATGCTCAAAGCTGAGTTGAAGTGACCAATCTTCCCAGTTCAGCCCAAGTTTCGATAGAATGATATGGTCGTACTGCTCTGAAAATCCGGCGTTATAAATGAAGATGCTGGCCAACGTCGTCAAGATCAGCACAAGTCCTGCTGATGCCGCCCAGTCGGTGAATTCTTTGGTTGCCTGGGTTAATTGCATTCCAATGGGGCGATGGATTGCCTCACGTCGGCTACGCGCGTCCCATGCTGCATCATAAGCTCGATTGTTGATGAAGATGGCAGGGGTCTGCGCGATCGAGGAAGCATCAAAAGACGCTGCGTAATTAATAAGGGCTTCCTCGGTCCTATGAGAGTACATATCGCTTTGAAAACGCTCTAGATCGAGGCCTAAATCCTGAGCCAATTGCGCGAGACCCTCGGATGAAAAATGCATTGGCTGCAAGATCAAAACATCATGCATATCCGCAAATTTGCCCTGCATATGGGCAGCAATTGCTGCTCTACTCGCCAGCGCACCAGACTGGCTCGTTGAGATCAATCGTACTGCGAGTAAGGCGTCTTGTTCTACCAGGCGGTCTGAGAAATTTGCAATGACGTCGCCAACTTTGCGTGTCGTCTCGTCAGCGTAATCAACAAACCAGATGATCTGTGTTTTGCCATCCTTGTTGTGCAAAACTATATCAGAACTCGAATCAAAGGCCTTGTCTAGGTCGTATGCCATGCCCGCCTCAATATCGATTTCGGTGCTTGCAATATGCAGACTTTGATTTCATACGGATCCTCAAGCATTCGTCATTATCCAATTTGCCTCGTGTAGCGAACGGCCCTGATTTCCAAGCAGAGATGGGGCTTTTTGGTATTCCCTCCTGCACAAAGTCTTTGACCCTGCGCCCCTAAAAGCGCGCTGATGGCACTCGATTTTGGCTACCCGTCGTTTGCCAATATCGGCAGTTATGTGCTGCTAATGGCATTTCAGAGTGAGCGTGTGTTTCAATACCTACCAAATTCAAGCGCGGCCAAATATACCGGTTCCGCGCTGTGAAATGATGGAGCCACAAATCAACAATAGGATTAGAGCCGGTATTCCTGCTGTGAGCGGTGGAAAGGTTACATGATAGTAAATCGCCCCAACCATGATCACGGATATCCCGAGTGCGGCCCACAACGACGTACGCCGAATCCAAATCCCGATCGCTCCGGCGAGCTCTGCAATCCCTATAAACGTCCCAAACCACCCGGGCAGACCCAGTTTGAAAAAGCTCTCCAACACGCTTTCTTGGCCGGCTAGCTTCGCGGCGCCACCCATCAGCATAACCAAACTCACGATCGCCATTCCAAACCACATCAAATACTTCATGAAAGTCCTCCTTTTCAATCAATTGACCGCAGTGTTTCCTAGATTGGAACACAGACGCCCTAAACGTCAAACAGGCAGTGACGCGCAGGAAGCCAAATGCCAGGCTGAAGTGTTTCGGTGGATTCCTGAGCGCCTGGAAGTGCAAAGCGCCGGCTCACTTTTTCAAAATTCAGGGCCCTGTCGGCCATTTGCATCAATCCGAGTGACAATGCGCAACGGCGAACCAACGCCCAACAATACAGCGTGGATGTCATGTTCGATACTCAATGACGGCTTTAGAAAACGCTGGACCTTCAATCAGCTTCAAGCCAAGCGCTGCAAAATCCGGCGCTCGTGACATATCGACCCTGCATTGCATTAGCCTGTAATAGTTCACGGACCAACTTATATCCGCAATCCCGTACCGCGAGCCCGTAAGCCATGCTTTAGTCTGGTTAATTCGTTCATTTAGTTGAACAAGACGTCGCGTGACGTCCTCATGGGCTTTTATAACTCGCAACTCCCACGCCCTACCGTCGTCAACAAAGTCACGCAGGAATGAGACCAGGCCTGAATTCGCGCCCGCAGCCTTCATCTGCGCGCTTTCAGCAAGACTTGTTTGCTGTCCTCGGCCATGAAACATATATTCATGGCTGAGTGTTTTTATGGAGTCTTGCACGTCACTTGATGCTTCGAGCAAGGCGTTTACCGCGCCGCGATCTCTCACATCATCAGGCCAAAACCGGCTGCCTGGAAAACCCTGATCTATATAATCAACGATATCATTGGACTCGATCACCACACGGCCGTTGTGGACGAGCGTCGGCACCACGGCATTGGGATTGATTTCGATATAGTCCGGCGTCAGATGCTCTTTTGCCGCCAGATTCAAATGATGCGAATGCCATGGAATACCTTTGATCTCTAACGCCAATCGGCACCGTTGGGAACAATTGGATAGTGCGTAGTGATAAAGGTGTACGCCCTTAAGCTGTCGTGCGACTTTACTTTTTGTGGGTATGACTGGCACAGAAATCCTATCTACATAGCCGCTACAAAGCGCGTTCCGCTGCTCATGAGGCGCAGCAGATTTAGACAAGCCCTCTACGGAAACAAAATATTGAGCTAAATCTGCAGCTGCCAGTCGTTGCCTTTTGCCTGCTGCTCGATAAGATCGTAAGGTCCGAGATTAATAGGCTTCGAATAGCCGGAAGACGTCAAAAAGGTCTTTCCGACTGTTGCGCCGAGCGGGACTTGCCATGGTTCATCGTCGGCCGACCAGTCGTAGATGATTTCTGAGTTATAGCCGATAAACCAAGCGCCAATGGGGGATTCTTTGACGTTGTAATACACGATTGGTTGAACCGTCGTCTGGCTGAAATCGTCTTGCCCCCAAAGATGATTGATGATCCCACCAATTGAAAGTGGGCCTACAAACCCAAAGCCGCCGCCTGCTATACCACCGCCCCAGCCGGCAGCCTGTGATTCATCCTTTGTATGTGTCGCAAAGGATATTTGCGGCCCAATGCCGAATTTAAATCCAATATCGAGCTTAGGAATATAGAAGGCTTGCAGAATGGTGTCGCTGAGCCCAAACTCAGTATCAAGTTCACCGCCGCTAGCCGGCGTCGGCACGCCGAGAACCGGAATAATGCCACGCAGCACAACATCGCCCCAGTCTTCTTGCAAAGCTGTCGCAATGGGCTGTACTTGAAGATTGTAGGACGTGTTGTCGGTGCTCGGCCCAAAGCCGAACGTGTTGTCAAAAAATACGCCATTAACGGCCGCAGTCGGATCTTGCGCATTGCGCGTTGCTTGGCATGTGTCGTCACACTCGGGGACATCGTCTGGCTGCGCGTGCGCATTGCCTATCGCCAATATAATGCCGCTAACTGTGATGATACCTCGCAGAGCCATATGATTTTGCACGATTTTTCCCTCATAAAGTTGACTGTCGTCGGTCACTGCATTGCTCATCGTCGGCCTGCACAGGTGCGCGCACAAACGCTAGACTTTAGTGACTAAGAGGATCGACGGGGTCTGTCCCCAGTTTGAGTTCAGTAGGATCATCGCGACCGTCCCCGTCGGAATCGGCCTTATATGGAAAGGTCCCGAGCGCGACTTCCCGATCGTTGGGGATACCGTCACCATCAATATCGAGATCGTCCTTGTCCTCAATGCCATCCCGGTCGGTGTCCTCCCAGCGTTTTGCATCATTCGGATATCCGTCAAATGCGTCCTCTACGCCGTCACCATCACTGTCCACGGCCAATGGAACATCTGCGCCGACCCATTCCGACGCCCAGTCAAATGTTATCCCGCTCAACATGTTAGCGGCATAGGCACCGGTGTATTGCGTCATGTGAAAAGGGCGTTGTTCATTCGGCGTGCCAAGGTGCGGTCCGGGGTTCCAGCCCTTCACAGTCAAAACCCGCTGCGCAAACGACATGCTCAATCTGTCTGTTACTGTCGCTTGCGCTTGCATGGTGGGCGATAGCCAGGCACAGGCCATGATTGCCGACTGAATTTCGTGGATTTCACGGTCGGTAAAATAGCGTCTCAATTCCGCAATATGCGCTGCGGTGACCCGGCCCGGCAACGTCCCCGCATCACGGGCAAGACGGAACGCTGCCTTTTCGGCCTTTGAGAATAAATCTGAACGCTCAAAGTCCATCAGTCCATGAATCCGCTCTATCACCGGACCACGCTCGTCAACGGGGATGACGCCTTGCAGATATTCTTCTTCAGCGGTGTAGTAGACGCCATAAGCACCATGCACCTGGCAGTGGGTACACCCGCTCGAAAGCATGAATATAAAGAACAGGTCCATTTGGAAGTTCACGTCAAATGCGCGATCCTTACCGGAGTAGGAGCGCTCTAAATAGGACGTGCCAATAGACGTAGCGCGCAGCCATTCGGTATCGAGCTTATGGCGGTCACTGTAGGGATAGCGCGTCTTGGCGACGACTGCTGGCTGAAAATACGCGTAGTCATACGCCGCGACATTGAATTTCGGCGTCTTGCGCGGCGGCTTGTTCGCCTTATTCGAACCTGGTTTGCGCCAGCGCGAATAATCTTCCGGATAATGATCAAACGGATCTTCGATGCCATCCGTATCAGTGTCAAACGTGACCGGCGATATGTCATAGCCAGTAATATAGTTGATCCAGTCGGTCTTAAACTCGGGATTGACGGCGCGGAGGTTTTCCGGTTGCCATTGAGAAAGGATTTCCTGCGCGGCCTGCTTGATTGCCTCGCCGACAAACGGGCGCGCGCGCTGTTCGTCCTCACTGCTGGCAGCGTTTTTGCCTAACGTCCAGGCGACAGGCGACAGGTTGGCTGCCGCCCAGTCTATCGTTTCTTGGTCCGTGGGGATTGGCGTTACGGTATCATGAACCGCATTGATCGTGTTTACGACGGTTAGCTGTATTAATTCCACGATCTGGCGGTCGATAAAATGCATACGCAGCATGGCATGCGTATCTGCATTTACTTGAGAAGGAAGCTGGGCGTTTTGGCGCACGAATTCAAACGCTGCGCGGATACGTGGGTCCTTGATGCCTGCAACATAATCAGGGCGCCAAATCGCCAGAATATCAGCCATCGGTACGCCCATTAAGGAAAGCTGATAGGCTGCACGCGCCTGGAAATGATTGCTTTTATTCAATATGTTCTGAAACAGCGTCATCTTCCATTTGAGTTCGGAAGGAAACATCATGTCGGTGTGAATGACAGCGTCTGCAATCAAAACGCCGTCATACATGTCGCGCGTATTGCTGATGTCAATCTTGTGGCGGTCGGTGAATGGCATCGCGAGGTCAGCGGCCGGCGGAGGAGGCGCGACCTGTGCGGCAGCTACGCTGACAACACATGAGGCTATGGCCAACATAGCGCTGGCTAGAATGCTATTTTGTGTCATCTTCCTACTCCTCGCCATACAGCTTTAAAAACATTGTGTTGGGATTTGCGGAGTGCGTCGGGACGGTTTGAAGCGTGTCCCAATGCTCAACAATTTTGCCTTCTTTGCCCCAGTAGTACATGTCAACTGCTGCTACACCGAGGTCCGCAGGATCTTCCGTGGCCAAGTTTCGGAAATTGACATGGGCCATCCCAAAGTCGCCCACGATGGCGATTTTGTGCACGTCGATGGCGACCGGATATTGCTTGGCTGAACTGGAAAACAGCATGGCCAAGGGCTGCGGTCCATCGGGGAGCATTGTGCTGTGTTGGATATAGTCGTCAGACACGTATTTGCGGACTTTTTCGATGGTAGGCGCTGATTCTAATATTTTGTAGATTTCGATCAGCTGCTGCGCACGCTGTGCTCCTTCCTCATCTCCAACGAAAATATCCGTTCTGACATTGCTCGGGACGCGCTGCAGATAGGTTAATTGTTGATCACGGGACTTTGTTGGCGGCGTCCGTTTTGAGCGTTCTTCGCCGTCGCTTTGCATAGCAATCGCCGCTATAGCGAATACAAAATTTGCTACGAGCAGTGCGATCGCAGTATGAGCACCGATGCGAAATGGTAGTCGTTTGATCATAATTTTCCCCCAACAGCACTGCAAAGGGAGACAAAAAACTCGAGCGCTGTAATGCAGGCATTTTTAAATGCAGTCGGGGATTTGCTACGCTTTCAAATGTGGGGCTATCAAGGCCGACGCTCGCACATCCGGTGCGCATTGCGCAGGCGCAAACGCCCTCGACGGCCCGATATGCCAACGTACACGCTGGTCTTTAGGAATGCGCCCACACCCTACACTGGGCCGCAATGAATTGCCTCAAAGGCATGACATGGGCAAGAAAGTAAAGGATAAAAAGCAGGGTGCTTTTACCGTAACGACCAATGCAGCCATATTGGCGAGGGATTGGGATCAGACCGCGGTTTATTAGGCTCAGTAGCTGACTGCTCTAGCCTAAGTTCGGAACACCATAAGAGGCAATAACGTTGTGAGAGAGAGCGCTTTTCGGCATAGCGCTGGGGAGTTTCAGTCCGGCGCGCGCAAAGAGTCGAAACCGCGCTAACTAAACCGCGACCAGTAGCTTTCTTTTCTCAACCTGGTCATGTGCGGTTCTGCCGACTTCCTTTAATACCCCTAAAAAACTCTGCGTCTTTTTCGACCTATGCGTATCCATATGCGTCACCGCCCAAACCGGAACCGGCGGGATCGGTAGGTCGGACATGACTTGCACGACACCTGGTGTTGACCGGGCAATATGGTCCGGCAGTAAGCCTATTCCAGAGCCGTTGATGACAGCTCTAAAAACACTAGACCGGCAATTACTTTGAAAAACTATATTTGGAGTACCGGCACCTAGGTTTGCCAGATGCCGCAATAGCCATTCCGTTGGCTCGGACCGTGCGGATTTTGAAAAGCAGACAAAATTGTGCCGCACCAGTTCGGCATCATTTTGCGGCAGGCCATGCTTCTCTGCATATTCCGCACTCGCATAAAGGTGCGTGCTAAACTCCGTGATCGGCACCACAACATAATCGCCTACATCGGGCTGCTCACCCGCCCACAAAACCATGTGTGTTTCAGCCAGCTCAAGGCCCGGGAACTCTTCCGTCGCGCTGAAATCAACGCTGCAATTAGGAAACCTTTCTTGAAATAGCTGAGCCGCGAGAATGATGAATGGCGAGAGTGGCGCTGACGCTGTCACACTCACTTCTCCCGACACCTCAAAAGCTTGGTTTCGTATTTTACCAAGCAGGCAATTATAATGACCTTCGATAGATGTTGCCGCATTGACAAACTCTGTACCCGCTTCAGTCGGCGTATATCCGGAACGGTGACGATGAAAGAGTTTGACGCTAAGCGATGCCTCCAGCGTATCGATATGTCGGATTATTGTTGCGCGATGCACACCACAGGCAGCGGATGCGGCAGACACAGTGCCCAGCCTCCCGACGAGATACGCTGCTCTAAATTCAGGCCAATGCTCCAAAGTTTTTGCTCCAGAGTGTTACCAGATACGTTTTGACAGTTTAGAACTCTTTTTAAAATTCGGCATACTCTAAATTTTGATTGGATTTACGTTATTTTACGCTCTGCGGATTAATCGGAACGGCAAACGTTGAATAGAGACCGCTCCCCGTCGTGGTTCGGCATTGTATCAGAATCATTTTTTTGTCCGCCGCTTTAGAAATTGATCTGTCCAACAAATTGGACCCTAACACCGCTCCCCTCATCTCCACTAACATCATCGCGCGTTATGTAAATAACCTCAGCACCGAGATTAAGTTTCGTAACGGGTGACCAAAACACGTTGCCCCCAGCCTTAAAGCTATAGGAAAGGCTCGAAGGGTCGGCGAGAATACCCTGGTCAAAGTCAAAAATGCTCGCATAAGCCGTAGAACGCCAGCGGGTCTTCCACCAATGCTGATAGGCGATGTAGCCTGCTAAAATTTCGGTCGCATCAAGATTGCCTTGGTCATCGACAATGCCCTCAAGACCAACCCCGCCAAAACCAGCGTATTGCTTCGCAAAGCCGGCGCCGACTTGGCCGCCGAATAAAAACACGTCGCGGTTATGCAAAAAAGGTACATTTATGCGACCAGTGAGACTCCCGCCGCCAGTAAATTTCTTATCCGTCGATGATCTTAGCTCTAAACCAATGCCGCTTAAACGTACCTCCCCCCAATCTCCAGTACGTTCAATATAACCGAGCACATTTGGTACGGATTCTGAGGCAAATTGCGATGCGTCGCCAGATAGGTCGCCGGCTGGGTCTTCAAGCCCGATAGCCCAATTCCAATGGTCGCCGATTTTATCATACCAACGAATACCAGGCGTCCTGAAGACCGGCGCGCCATGCGGGCCAAGCAATTCCACAACTTCTGGAATAGAATCTAGATGGGTGAATAAGGACCAAAATTGCCCAAATTGAAATCTGCCGATCCCAATCGCTGCATGGCGTATCCTAACGCCATAGTCGTTATTAAACTCATCGCCTTCGCCAAAAAAATCGAATTCAACGAACGCACGCAAAAGCCCCAGTTCCGAATTGCGGCGGTAGTCAAAATTGATTTGCGTGTCACGAATTGTAAAGCCGAGTTGTTCCGTTCCGTCTTCAAGCGATCCATCGAGAGGGATGGTATATGGGACTGCATTCCCTTGGGTGCCGATGCTGTCAAAATCATAATCAAGCTGGGCGCGGACAAATCCACCAATTCGAAAAGATCCGTCCACTCCGGGAATTGTAATCGAGCCTTCAAAGTCTCCTGGTCGTACAATCGCCGTATCGGGGAACCGCCCGATGCGATATTCATCGATGCTTTTTTCCGTCGGAACCGTCTGGGTTGCCTTGCCCGGATCAACGTCCTGCGCAGCGTCTTGCTGCATCGTGTCGGCTATCACTTGGTCAAGCAACGGCTCCGAAACAGGGCCAACGTCGTTATCTTTTGCGACACCTACGATGCTTGGTGACCGCGCACTGCCCGCAGCTTGCCTCTGGCTTTCCAACGCTTCAATTTTTTTGGCCTGTTGCTCAATCTGCACGGCTTGTTTATCGACGATATTCGACAGCCGTTCTAGCTTCTCTATGAGGTCCTGGTAGACCGTTTGATCAGACGTGCTTTGGGCGTGTGAAGACAGCGGACTTAGAGACGTTATCAGCACGCTCGCGGGGATTGCAATGCGCGTGGCATGAGCCATGCGTTGTATGATATCGCCTCGACACGGCCGGGGGCTTTTTATCGTTTTACCCGCATCTAAGCCTTGACTAATGAAAGCCACAGATAGTACCCCCCGGTGTACTGATCGCGCGGAATGGATGAATTCCCTTGCCGCCTATTTGTCTTGCCGGTTAGATGCCCCGGAATGCCGATGAGTGTCTCCTTTGCACACACTTTCGACTAGCGGCGCCTCTAATAACGGCGATCAAGGTGTTTCCGCTGCATTATTTTCTCAAGCCTGAGCGGTGCACATCAGATGCGCACTGCTCCGACTTAAATTTCCTCTCGCTTTCGCCCAACATGAAGCAGTGAAGCTCAGGACCATTCCAGCATGTGCTAAACGGCGCTTTGTCGGATTTTTTACAGCTGTAAATTTGACATCTCGCCACGATCGCGGACGGTGACCAAGTTAAAGGGGGGAACAGATTTTCGACTATGATAGGTCTATTTTTACGTCACATTTGCAATTCGTCTGCTGCAAGCGCCGTAGCGATAAGCCTGTTTTTGTTTGCTCCATTCGCGGTGAGAGATGTCGTCGCGCAGCGGCCAACCAAATCCCAAGATCAGGATATCACGCAGCGCAACACAATTCCGAAGGATGTTGAACCGCTTATCGTTGCTTCAACAGACACTGATCGGGCGCGTGCCAAAGCGATCATAGAAGTTTATGAAATACTCTCGTCCGATCCAAGCGCTGAAAAACTGAGCCGCTACTTAGCAGACGGCTACATTCAGCACAGCACAATGGTTCCAGACGGCTTCATCGGTCTCTCAATGGTCTTTTCATCTTCGGTCGATCAATATCCTGTCGAGATTGACGTCCACCGCATCTTTGTTGCGGGAGACTGGGCGATGGCGCATGTCAACTTCAGAAATCTAGATACAAATGCGCCTGATGATCTTGGGACAGCCGCTGTGGACATCTACCTGTTCGACCCGGACGGAAAGATCATAGAGCATTGGGACGTGTTGCAAACCGTGCCGACCCATTCGGTCAATGCAAACGGTATGTTCCTGCAAGTTTTCGAGGGACGCCAGAGATGAAAACACTAGCCAAAGTCGTTGCAGCAAACCTCATTTCATCCGTTACTTTTGCGACAATTTCCTATGCGCAAGACATACCCAAGAAGGATAAGTCCACCCGTTATTATGATCGGCAGAAGATAGACGTCAGCAATCTGCGTGACTTTTATGATGGGCTGTTGATGGGCGACGCCATTATCCATGCCGACGCCATGTTCGATAGTACAACCAAATGGAAACTGACACTGCGCCAAACCATACGCATGGGCAGCAATCACCACGCCGCCCGCAGCGCGCGCCAACTTGCGTTAATGGGTGTGCCGCTGGATGAAATTTTGGCAATTTGGTCGCCGCAATATCCTGAGGCAGTCGAAAACATCCGGCTTCGCGCAGCCCTTCATTATATCGACGCCATTTCCTACCGTCCAGGGCGCGTAACGGCCGATACGCATGCGGAACTCAGGTCTCATTACGTGGACAGACAAATCGCTGAGCTTTTCGAGCTTGCTGGTATTAACGCGATGAATGTGATGCACGACACGATTCTACCTATTGCCACTGACCAAGAGACGCTGGAATGGGCAACAAAGAACCTCGCTTCGGTCAGCTGGAGGCCGGGTCTGAACGCGGCATCACATCCAGACGAACAACGCGACAACGCCTTTATCGGTGATGCAATTGCCGCTGCCTATGAAGAAGTACGCGCCGCCTGGCAACCCAATGACTTGGCCGCTGTCGACCCCGAATTCTCTTCAGACTGGGTCAACTTTGTCACCGGATACAACATTTCACCAATCACCTTCGACAATGATAAAGACGGGATTGAAGACCCTTTTGATTTCTATCCGGATGAATATCTCAAATGGGAAGACCCGGCGGCAAACGCAGCCAATCAACCGCCAAAAGGGACCCCGAAATTCGACGTAAAAGCCTATGATTTTGAGTATTATCAGCCTTCGGTCCTCGCTGAGACCAAATACCCGCTCAGCGACCGCAACAAGTTTGATACTGAATGGACCCGCTTTGCTTCGATCGGAACATCTAAGATAGAGGCCTATTTCTCCTACAACGACCGCGCCTTGGATATGATCGAGAAGTGGCCGCTGTTTTTTGTGTTTCAATTGTCTAGTGGCTGTGGTCATTGCCAGGTACATGGCGCATTTGGCTACTTTGACGCCGTAGAAGATGACTATCCCTATGACATAATGCCAGCGAATGTCTTTAAGACAGTGCTGGCGCGCCTTGAGGGCCTATTTGATTTTGCGCGCTCGCGCCTCTTCACCGATGCAGAAAAAGCCGCGTTGCGATTCGTCCGCGACGCTGCCAAAATCCCTTCGCGAACAACGGCAGCCCATATTGAAGAGCTGCGCCGGCATTATACGGATCGCGAAATTCAGGAAATCATGACCGTCGTCATCGCTGGGGCATGGCTGGCCTCAGACATGCAGTCTCAACTCACCGTCACTGATCAACTAAGCATGTCTTGGGCGCTTAAGCACCTCACGCAATTTGGCTGGAAACCTGGGTCACATCTTGGTTTGCCCAATGAACAGCGCGCCTATCATATGACCGAGATGGCTGATTTCGCCTTTGCCAAAATGAGCACTGGGCAAGTGATCGACGGCGTTTCAGAATGGCTTGCTTCCGACGTGCCACTAGGAACTGACGCCGATGGGGACGGGGTTGAGGACGGCTATGACGGTTTCCCAAGTGACCCGAAACGATGGGCTGACTCAGACGGCGACGGCCGCGAAGATTCAAAAGATAAGGATATCGATGGCGATGGTCTGTCGAACGCGAAAGAACGCCGCATAGGTACCTTTGCCTACAAGGCGGATTCCGATGGCGATGGGGTGATCGACCCTGTCGAAATAAAACGGGGCACTGATCCTGTCGATCCGCGCAATTTTTAAGATTCTGTTAACTACGTGGCGCAGCACCTTCAGTTGCGCGTCGAAACGAGGTAAGTCATGTTAAATTCGCATTCCCTTGCTCTAAAGGTGTCCGCCGTCCTCTGGGTGATTTGGGGTCTGGTGCATTTGCTTGCCGGCATCGTAACCATGAGTGTTGACACAACATCAGCGTTTCAAGGTATTGCCGCGGCAGTGGAGCCAAGCCTGCTGGTGGCAGACTATCATCCCGCAGTCGGGGCGATATTGAACCAGCACGGCTGGAATCTGGCTTGGGCAGGCGCCGTCACCATCGTCGGCGCCGTCTTTATCTGGAGAAAGAGTGGTACCTCCATCTGGGTGACAGGTCTCGTCGGCGGGCTTTTTGATATTGGTTACTTCGTGTTCGTCGATCTCGGCGGCTTCGGTACCTTCTTCCCAGGCACGTCAATGACTTTCGTCTCTGCAAGCGCAATCGTTTTATCGTTCTGGGTTGGGTTAACAGCGCTCAGACCACAGCAGGCCGGTCCAGTTTGAACTGATCGAGTCCTAGGGCAAACAGCAAGAAAGATAGCAAGTTGTACACTCCTACAATTTCACATTTCTCAGGTATTTCGGCCGATAAGGTTACCTCGATGGACAGCTCTATTATGGGTTTTTTTGTCGGCGCGGCAATGGCCGGGGCTTATATCGGGATCGCTATGATTCTTGCCTTAAGCGTGGGTGTAGGCGTTGATGCAGGGGTGCGTCCATTGGTAATGGGAGCTGTCTTTGGGATTGGTCTGATCCTTACAATTTTTGCCGGGTCTGAGCTTTTTACGGGCTACGTGCTTTACATGGGAACAGGGCTCGCAACTAAAAAAGTGAGTTGGCTTGATGCTGGGCGTATCATGACGCTCGTTTGGTTTGGCAACCTCGCCGGCGCAGCACTTTTATCTATTATATTCGCGATTGGTGGCGGTGGCTGGATATTTGCCAACGATGGCGAGGTATTTTTAGACTATGCCACCCGAAAAATGGAAGCAGATGCAGTCGCACTTCTTGCAAAGGGCGTTTTGTGCAATTGGCTGGTTTGCTTGGCGATCTGGACAGCAGCGCGGGTCGAAGGAGACGCTGCCAAATGCATTGTAGTCTCTTGGATTTTAATGGCTTTTGTTGCAGCGGGGTTCGAACACTCCGTCGCGAATATGACGGTCGTTTCGCTTGGATTGCTTGCGCCTGGCACCACACTAGGAATAACTGGCGCAGGACATAATCTTTTCTGGGTCACTATCGGAAACTTGATTGGTGGCGGCATTTTCGTTGTTGGTGGGTATCTGGCAGCTACTCGGACCGATCCGTCTGGGCAACCTCGCCACGATTGCGGTAAGCTGCCAGAAATGCCGGCGGCCGGAGGTGAGGCAGTTTCAGGTTCGGTCAGATGAGTTCGGTTCGAACAACATTCGAAGCGGATCGGCAACTTAATGCCGTATCAGTTTCTCATCACGGCCATGGTGACAGAACATTTGTGGTCCCTGAAGAAGTGCCTGTGGAACTTCGCGTGAATGGCTTGCCATTTGTTGTGATGATGGTCACTCCTCGCGACATAAGGGATTTTGCCACAGGCTTTTGTGTGTCTGAAGGATTAGCTGCAGGAGCTTCGGCGGTCCTCTCCATTCAAATCGACGACGCACCGTTGGGCATCGTCGCCAGCGTGCGAATTGCTCGGGATGGCCTGATCAAACGAGCGCGACAACGCGGTATAGAAGGGCGCTCTGGCTGCGGAGTTTGCGGGGTAAAGACACTGACGGATGCCAGCAGTGATCCGCCACCTGTTCCTTTCGCGAAAGCCCCTCGCTATGCTGCGGTGCAGCGCGCTTATCATGAACTTGGTAGGCTACAGCCCCTTAACGCTGCGACCAGAGCCGTTCATGCAGCTGCTTGGTGCGACGACCAAGGCAATGTGGTGGCACTTCGTGAAGACGTGGGGCGGCACAATGCTCTTGATAAATTGATTGGTTGGCGCGCGCGAAATGCGCTTACTGACTCAGGGTTTTGCGTCATTACCAGCCGCTGCAGCTTTGAAATGGTAACGAAAGCTGCCCATGCTGGGGTATCGTCACTTGTTGCCGTCTCTTCACCAACTGGCCTGGCGGTCGATATTGCAAAAAAGGTTGGAATGACCTTGATCGCCAGGGCGCGAGCAGACGGTTTCTTGACCTTCGCAACAACCAAACAAGCCGAAGGTTAGGCTTATGTCTGAGGAAGAAGGCGAAACGCAGATACCTAAACCTGCTGCTTATGATGGCGCGGCTGGGGGCTGGGCGGCGCTAAGGGAAGTTGTTCGGCATCTGCGGCAACAAGAAGTCTTGTTAAAAGGGAGTAAGACGCTCAAAAGTGCCAATCAACCGACGGGCTTTGATTGCCCCGGATGCGCCTGGCCAGACCCAGAGCATACCTCTTCGTTTGAATATTGTGAAAACGGCGCGAAAGCTGTAGCATGGGAGGAGACAGACAAAAGAGCCGGAGCTGACCTATTCGCCCAGATCAGCGTTTCAGAATTAGCCGCGCAAGAGGGCGATTATTGGCTTGAGGCGCATGGTCGCCTGACGCATCCGATGCAATATGACCCTGCTCAGGATTGTTATGTTCCGATCAGTTGGGACGATGCCTTTTCGATAATCGCTCGCCATTTGCGTGGTCTTGATGATCCTAACCAAGCGGAATTCTACACCTCCGGTAGGACATCGAATGAGGCGGCTTTTCTCTACCAGTTATTTGTGCGCGAATATGGAACCAATAATTTCCCAGACTGCTCAAACATGTGCCATGAGCCAACGTCTATTGGGTTGCCGAAGTCTATCGGTGTCGGCAAAGGGACGGTAACGCTAGCGGATTTTGACGAGGCGGACCTGATCATGTCCATAGGCCACAATCCGGCGACCAATCATCCACGTATGCTTGGGACGCTGCGCGACGTGGCAAAACGCGGCATTCCGATCGTTGTTTTAAATCCACTTCGCGAACGTGGGTTAGAGCGGTATGCCAACCCGCAATCGCCCTTTGAGATGGCGACATTGTCAGCAACCGATATCGCAAGCCACTATTTTCAAGTCCGACCCGGTGGCGATGCTGCCGCGCTGAAAGGGATTATGAAAGCGCTATTCGCGATGGACGCTGTAGAGGGACAGGTGCTCGACCACATATTCATTGCCGAGCATACCAATGGATTTGATGCTCTAAAAGCCGATATCGACGCCACCACATGGCCGGATATCGAGCAGATTAGCGGTCTTACGCGGCAACAGTTGGAAGAAATTGCTAAAGTTTACGCTAGCGCAGATTCAGCAATCGTCTGCTACGGCATGGGGATCACACAGCATCATTCAGGTACTGACAATGTACGCCAGCTTGCAAATCTGCTTTTGTTAAGGGGCAACATTGGACGCCCGGGAGCCGGCATTTGCCCATTGCGTGGGCATTCTAACGTCCAGGGTGACCGGACCGTGGGTATTTCGGAACGCCCACCGAAGGTCTTGTTGGATAATATTCAGCGGGTCTGCGGTTTCACGCCGCCGCGCAACGACGGGCACACGGTGACCGAAGCGCTCGAAGCAATGGAAGACGGTCGGTCAAAGGTGTTTGTTGCCATTGGCGGAAATGTTGCCCGTGCGGCATCCGATCTCGCTCAGGCTGAGCGGGCATTTCGCAATTGCGACTTAACAGTTTTTGTACTGACGAAACCCAATCGAGGCATTCTTGTCCATGGTCGAGAGTCGCTTGTGTTACCAACAATCGGGCGGACCGAGCAGGATATTCAGGGTGGTAAAGCGCAGTCCATCACCGTCGAAGACTCCATGTCGATGGTCCATGTGTCGACTGGGATGAATGAACCACCCTCTGAACACTGTAGGTCAGAGACGTGGATTGTCGGTGAGATGGCAAAAAAAACCTTACCAGCCAGTGTGATCGACTGGGACCGCCTAGTCGCCGACAATTCCGAGATCCGCGACCTCATAGCTGAGATTGTACCCGGTTTCCAGAATTTCAATGAGCGTGTTGCTCAACCCGGTGGGTTTTACCTCGGCAACCCTGCCCGCAATCGCGTTTGGAACACACCCTCTGGAAGGGCCGAGTTTCATGTTTTTGATGGTTTGCTGGAGGACCCCGCCTGTCCAAAAGATGGCCAATTGACACTAACGACCTGTCGGTCGCACGACCAATATAATACGACCATTTACGGCATGGATGACCGATATCGGGGAATAACGGGCCGACGTGATGTCGTGTTCTTGAATGTTGAAGACATGGCGCAACGTGGTTTATCGACAGGCCAGCGGATCGATATCGAGACCGTCTGCGAAGACAGCGGTGACTATGCTCTGCGTAACATGGAGGCCGTTGGATTTAATCTGCCCAGAGGGACGGCAATGGCTTATTTCCCTGAAGCAAATGCTCTTATCCCGCGCTCCCATTATGATCGGCAAAGCTTCACACCCGCTTACAAGTCCATCCCGATCATAGTTAAGGCGACTAGCTAAAGTTCGGCGCTGGACGGCCGGCCTGTCACAGCTTTGTGCAATAGTGTTTCTCCATGAAGGCAAAATACCAAGTCATAATAGGACCGGCGCGAGACCGAAAAAGGTCCGGATTGGCGGCGGTCGTCTGGGTGCACTACCTAACAAGCAGGTCAGGCGGACGAAACACAAGGGCTGACGCCCGTTGCGGCTCGCTCTTGATGGCCAAAACCGAATATTCGGGCGCTGAACGGGTTCGCACATGGCTTCAGCATCAACCGCATCGCTTGGTGAACGGCTTAACATAGGCAGGCAGGATTAAGCGAACACCGTGGCCCAGCTTGATAAGGTCGTAGGCCCATGGTGCGCACTAACGCTTGCCTCAAGCAGGGCAAGACAAGCGCGCTGCTTCGCAAAGAAAGTCAGGCCCTCGCCGCGCGCGAGTCCCGCATGGCAAAAGCCTTTCTCCCACAAAGATCAACCCAGGAGGAGTATCATGGGCGCCTGAAACCCATTTTTCGCAATATGCAATCCTATGATGCAAACGCCTGACACGGACGCGCCTCCTATTCGTAGATGTTTTAACACACCGACGTTGGCACATCGATGCCGTCAGCGGGGTGTCCACCCATATCATCACGGCACGCTGGACGGTTCCGGGCGACGTTTTGAGGCAGCAAACGGGGCTCTTTTTTATCCCTCAACGTTAATTCGAGGGGTAGGCGTCTTTGACTGGCTTTTGTTCTAAAGAAGACTGCTAGAATACCAGCTGCAAGCATAAGCTGATTGATTGAAAGGATCCTAAGCTGGGCTTTGACAGCTGCAGTAATAGAGTGGAATTTCGGCCATCAGCTACGGCGTTATTTCTCAATGTCTTCTAATGTACTTCAGATGTGCATTAGAAGACATTGCGTCCGTTGGGAAACCTGTTACGCAAAAGAAACGAGTAACTTGAGACACCTCAGTAGTGAGTAGCAGGAGGACACGTGATGTCGGTAGTAATTGATGGTATCACCTTTACTGGTGACAACAGTAACGACGTAGAAGTTGGCACTGACAATAACGATTTTCTAGATGGCAGAAACGGGAGCGATACGCTCAGCGGTCGCGGCGGCGATGACGTATTACAAGGTGGCAACAACGGAGATACGCTGGACGGCGATAACGGCAACGATAGACTGTTTGGCGAAAATGGAAACGACAAGCTGCTAGGCGGTAACGATGCCGACACGCTGTTTGGCGGCAGAGGCGATGACGAGCTCTTCGGCGAAAATGGCGCCGACACTCTCGATGGTGGCCCCGGCAATGACATCATGACCGGCGGCAACCGCGAGGATGTGTTCGTTGCTGGAAACAGAAACGACATCATTACAGATTTTGATTTCGACCAAGGCGATAGCATTGAAATTGCAGATGAAGTCCTCGACATTGTAGTCGCAGAAGCAGCGGGAGACAGAGTCCTCGAGCTTGGCAAAGTTGTGATTGAAACCGAAGCCGGCCCTGACGGCCTCAAGGCGCTTATCGTTGATCTTGCCAATGATGGTGTTCCAAAAACGACAGCCTTTGCTCAAGACGGCGGCATCAAGATCGTTCTTGGCGACAATGCGAGCGGCAGTCACACAAATTCCATCACGCTAGAAGATTTCGAGCTGAGCGATGCAGTGCCCAGTGGCTTTAAATTCATTGAAAGCGATTTTGCTGACTTCGTGAGCGGCGGCAACGATACGGTCCAAGGCACGGAGTTTAGCGACCGGATCAAAGGCGGCAATGGGAGTGATTTCATTGACGGCAACGGCGGCAACGATACACTTCGAGGCGGCAATAATGGCGATCACCTCAAAGGCGGCAATGGGAACGACACGCTGTTTGGCGACAACGGATCGGATAAGCTCCTCGGCGGCAATGATGGCGATATGCTGTTTGGTGGCCGCGGCGATGACGAATTGTTTGGCGAGAACGGTTCTGATCGCCTAGATGGCGGCACCGGGAGCGACACGCTTACAGGTGGCCTTAGCGCAGACACCTTTGTGTTCTCCGGCGGGACAGGCAGCAATATTGATACGATAACAGATTTCCAGGATAGTATCGATAAAATCGAGATTGAAGCCGCGCTCATATATGATCAGAAACAAGTGGGCAGCGACGTTGTCATTACACTCACAACGGATGATAAAATCGTTGTGGAAAATATCACAGACGCTCAGCTAGACGACAGCGATTTCGTCTTCGTCTGACTGCCGTGTCGTGTTGGTGTTGTCGTTCTCTATCGGCAACGCCACGCTTAAAGATAATCCTTAGTGGATACGATATTGGCGATGCGACTTCTCCGCATCGCCAATAACCTGGTGCGTTTGATGCGGCAATGCAGCCCATCAAGGGCTAGAGCCAAGGTGACCATCTATGTGTCGTGAATGTTTCCAATGCCAAAGTTAATCACTCCATCATGTGATGTGATCAAGGCGCGAAGGCGCGGTTCTCATGCCGCCGCAGCGCCGCTGGCGGGCGCGCGCAAAAGCCGAGGGCATCAAAAGTGCAAAATCCCATAACCGAGTGAACGTGCTTGTTGAAGCAAAGCGGCGGTGCCGCGGTGGCATCATGGTGGTCGTGGTGTTCAGCCTGGCTATCAATCTGCTGCTGCTCGCGGCGCCGATCTATATGCTACAGGTGTTTGATCGCGTGCTTACAAGCCGAAGTGTCGATACACTGCTATATTTAAGTCTTGCCGCTGGCCTGGCCTTCATCTGCTTCTGGGCGCTCGAGATTGTCCGCGGTTGGATTATGGTTTCGCTGGGCAAATGGCTCGATAGTCGGCTGAGCGGAGACGTACTCGCCGCATCATTACGTACGGGTCTGGCCAAACAAGGATCATCAATCCAGCCGATCCGGGATGTTGCAACCGTTCGCGATTTTTTGTCAGGCCCGAACATATTTCCTATTCTTGATGCCCCATGGACTCCCGTTTTCATTGCAATCGTGTTCCTGTTGCACCCCATTTTAGGGTGGATCGGACTGGGCGGCGCCTTCCTGCTTTTCGTCTTCGCCCTTGCAAATGATCTTTTAACGCGCGCCTCATCGCGCCGCGCCAGTCAGATCAGCGGGCATGCCCTGGAAGAAGCCCAGAGCGCCACGGCAAACATCGATGCTATACAAGCCATGGGCATGATGCCCCAGATCATCTGGCGATGGTCAAAAATGATGGACAAATCCCGAAATGCGCTGGCAAAGGCAAGCCGCGTGAGCGGGATCGTCGGCGCGTCTTCTCGTTTCGTGCGGCAGATCCTTCAGATCGGCATTCTCGGGACCGGCGCATGGCTCGTCCTTGGCAACGAACTCACACCTGGCGGAATGATTGCGTCGTCAATCTTCATGGGCCGTGCTCTAGCGCCTTTGGAAAAGGCGATCGTGTCGTGGCGGACAACGATTGCCGCGCGGGCGGCCTATAAACGTCTGATGCAACTCTTGGACGTCGTTCCATATGCAGCAACAGCGGAGCCATTGCCGCGCCCTACAGGCCGAGTTTGGGTGAATAAGGTAACCTTTGCGCATCCGGGCGCGACAGAGCCTCTCCTGCGCAATATCACGTTCAGATTAAGCCCTGGGGATAGCCTCGGCCTAATTGGGCCAACGGCATCGGGGAAGTCGACCCTCGCCAGAGCGCTTGTTGGCCTTATCAGCCCGCAAATCGGTCATGCGCGGCTTGATGGCGCCGATATGGCCAAATGGGACCCGCAGGACCGAGGACAATATGTCGGGTATCTTCCGCAAGATGTCCAACTCTTCAGCGGTACCGTGCGAGAGAATATTGCTCGGCTGACGCAGAGCGTGCCCGAGCAGGTTTATGAAGCGGCGAAGCTGGCTGGCATCCATGAGAACATACTGGCCCTCCCACTTGGCTACGAAACGCAGATCGGCACTGGTGGCATGGCGCTTTCAGGTGGGCAGCGCCAACGTCTTGGTCTCGCTCGCGCCGTTTTTGGAAACCCAAAACTCATTGTACTCGATGAGCCCAATGCGAACTTAGACATGGCGGGCGAAAATGCCCTCGTCGAAACACTTGCTGCGCTTAAGCAACGCAGAATAACGGTTGTGATCATTGCGCATCGACCAAGCATCTTGCGGAACATCGATAAGATCCTGGTTTTGCGCAACGGCTCGATCGAAATGATGGGATCCCGTGACGAAGTTTTTGCCCAGGTCACCGATTCCACTCCCAAGAGCGGTCAAGCGGTGAGCTTAGAGACGAAGCAAGCCGCAGGGGTACATAGGCTATGACACTGACAACTACACCAAACAGGCCACCAATAGGGGGGGCCGTTTTAATTGGTTTTCTGGTTCTCTTGATGTTCTTCGGCGGCTTTATTGCTTGGGCTGGTCGGGCGCCCTTGCAAAGCGCGGCGGTTGCTACAGGGTCGGTGAATCTCGATACATATCGCAAGACGGTGCAGCACTATGAAGGAGGAATAATCAAAGATATCCTGATCCGTGAGGGTCAGGACGTCGACAAGGACCAGGTCCTCATCGTTCTCGACGAAACCCAGGCGCGATCGAAAATCGAGCTTCTGAAGGCGCAAATATCTGCTGAAAAGCAGAGGCTGTCCTTCATAAACGAAAGAATTGAGGCTGTCGCGGTATTGCTAGAGAAGGGCCATGCGAATAAACCGCAAATCCTGGAGCTGTATGGCAAACGCGCCGAAATGGAAGGCAACACGACCGTTCCTGCCGCCCACCTGCGCGCTGCCGAGCATGTGGTCGCCCGCGCCAAAATCCGCGCACCAATTTCCGGAACAGTGGTTGGGCTTCAGGTCCATACATCGGGTGGCGTGATCAAGGCCGGCGAATCGCTGCTCTCCATTGTTCCAAGAGATGAACCGCTCGTCGTAGAGGCGAGGGTCGACCCGAACGACATTGACGTTGTTCATAAAGGCCTTCCGGCTCAGGTTCGACTGACCCCCTTCAATACACGCATGATCCCTCCCGTCCCCGCCAGCGTCGTTTGGATTTCGGCGGATAGCATGAACGATCCCAATACAGGGGCCAGTTACTACCTTGCACGCGTCAGGCTTGCCAACCAGAGCCCGGAATTGCCAGCGGATCTCCAACTTTATCCTGGCATGCCGGCAGAGGTGATGGTCGTTACTGGAGAACGCACACTTCTGAATTATCTTGCCGCGCCCTTGATGCGCAGCTTCAGGCGAGCATTCCTAGAGCAATAGACCGAGTGACGTCAGTCAAACGCGAAATCGTCTCAGTTTCCCCAAGATGCGGGATTTGTCAGCCAGCCGCTTGCGCAAGGTTGCGCCACTCCAAAAGCGCTTCGGATCGGTAAGCTTTGAAATTCTGGCGGCTGTTGAGGTGTTTGTCTCCGTTGAAATGATTGTAAACTGAGGCGTGCATAGACGCGAATCTTTGAAGGTTGCGCATCCGCCTAAATCGCTGCATCGCCCGCTCTCGTCGTCGGAATGGCAAGTGACTATTTTCTGCACTATTGTTG